>JANYCV010000504.1 GCA_025360145.1 Acidobacteriaceae bacterium | reverse complement strand
CGCCTTCGTCCCGCTTCCAGCAGCGGGACGAGGGCGTCCCGCGCCGGCCAGGGGGCCCGCCCCACCTGGGCTGCTGTTGTAGTAAGTACCTGAGTGACGGACATACCCAGTTACTTCTAATTTGACGCCGATGCTAGACTTGCCTTGCGCCTATTTCGGTTCGCTTGAGGGAGGGATAACGCCCTTCAACCGCAGGTAGACGGACATGTAGCCGTACTCTTCGTTGGAGTGCGTCGTGTTCCCGGCTAGCGCGCCGAGCTTGGTGCGCTCGCCGCGGGCGGTCTTGATCATGTTAGCAGCGGTTGCATCGGTCAAGGAATCGTAGGCGGCATCGCATTCGGCGAACGATTCCTTGAGGGCAGCTACCAGGTCGGCTTTTGCAGTCTTGGCGCCGGCGGTGCCTGCTTTCATTTCGCCTTTCACGGCCGCGCAGTTGCGGAGTTGGGAATCGGCGACGTGGCCCACCAGTTGGCCGAAGGATCTGATTTCGGGGGTGGGTTTGAATGCGTAATTCTCCTCCGGCATCTTTTCGGCCATCTTTAAGAGGTTGTTCTTGATGCCGGTGTAGGCTTGTCTAACCTCCGTGCTGATTGGGTTGGCGGTCTGCGCGGGTAAGGCGGCGGAGCCTGCCAGGGTGGCTGCGAGAATCAGGATCGCGTGACGGTTCATGTGAGTTTCCTCCGTGGGAACTTTACGATTCTACCGTGATTACGCGAGGATTTCCTTAATCACGTTCCCGGAGACATCGGTGAGACGGAAATCGCGGCCGCTGTAACGATACGTCAGGCGTTTGTGGTCGATGCCAAGAAGGTGAAGCGCGGTGGCATGCAAGTCATGCACATGGCAGCGCTTCTCAACGGCCTTGAAACCGAAGTCGTCCGTGGCGCCGTAGGTAATGCCGCCTTTCACTCCGCCGCCGGCGAGCAGGGTGCAAAAGCCTTGCACGTTGTGATCCCGGCCGTTGCCGACTTTTTCGAGACCGCTGTTCTGGATCATGGGAGTCCGGCCGAATTCGCTGCCGACGATGAGGAGCGTATCGTCGAACATTCCCCGCGCTTTCAAGTCTTCCACCAGCGCGGCGATGGGTGCATCGGCGGCATTGGCCAGTTTGGCGTGGATGCGGATATCGTCGTGACTATCCCAGGGCTGGAAGTTTCCGAAGTAGACCTGCACCATGCGCACGCCGCGTTCGGCGAGGCGCAGCGCCATCAGACAGCCTCTGCCAAAATCGCCATCTCCGTAACGGTCGCGCGTGGCTTGGCTTTCTTTCCCTAGGTCGAATGCCCCGGGGGCTTCGGTCTGCATGCGGAAGGCGACTTCCATGGCCTGGATGCCGGCTTCGAGTCCGGGCTGGTGGCCCACCTGCTCCACGTAAGATCGATTCAACTTATCGAGCAAGGACAACTGCTGTTGCTGATCGGCGGCGGTATAGGTGGGATTGCGAATGTTCTGGACCAGCTTGTCCGGCTCTCGTTCGCCGCTGGGGATATAGGTGCCTCCGTGGACCGAAGGGAGAAATGTGGAATCCCATAATTGTGCGCCAAGCACTGGATAGCCGGGGCACAAGACCACGAAGCCCGGCAGATTCTGGTTCTCCGTTCCCAGACCGTAGGTGACCCAGGAGCCCATGGCCGGGCGGCCGGTCAGCCCATGGCCGCTGTTCATCATCAGCAGAGACGGACCGTGATTGCCGTTGTCGGAATACATGGAGCGGATGACGCAGAAGTCATCGATCTTAGAGGCCACTCGCGGGAAGATCTCGCTGACTTCGGTGCCGCTTTGCCCATATTTGCGGAACTCGAACGGTGAGCGCATCAGATTGCCGGAGGCGCGGTCGGTAACAATCTTTGGTCCGGGCAGGGGCTGGCCGTCGTGCCTGGTCAGCATCGGTTTGGGATCGAACGTATCCACTTGGGACATGCCGCCGTTGAGGAAGAGGAAGATCACGCGCTTCGCTTTGGGCGTGAAATGGGGGGCTCTTGGGGCGAGCGGGGCGGCCTGCGATTCGGCGTGTAAAAGATTCATCCAGCCGAGCGTGCCGAAGCCAGCGCCCATGGTCCTTAATGCGTCGCGTCGATTCACTTGGAAACCTCCTAATTCACCGAACTGAACTCGGTGGAGCTCAGCAGCACCTGCGTATATTGTGGCCATGAATCTTGGTTTTTTTCAAGAAAGGTCACTCCTAAATTCAGCTCTGAAGCCGTTGGCACGCGCCCGAACAGCAGCCGGTAGGCGAGCGTGACGCGCGCGCGGACGTCGCCGCCGGACGCTGCCAGACGGTCTGCCAGAGCCTTCGATTGCAGAGCGACAAAACTGTTGTTCATGAAATACAGGCGCTGCATGGGGCCGATGGTGACCATGCGCTGCTCACTGGTTGCGTTTGGATTGGGAAAATCGAACAGTGCCAGCAGCGGGTCCAGCTTGGTGCGGCCGATTTGCGCATAGATGGTCCGGCGCCGGTTGGTGTCCGTGAGCGGCAACGATGGCCCGCCGATGGCGGGGTCCAACTGTCCGGAAACAGCTAGCAGAGCATCGCGTAGCGCCTCGGCATCCAGCCGCTGCTGCAGGTTCGCCCGCCAGAGCAGGCGGTTCGCGGGGTCTTGCTCCGCATTCTTTCCGTCTTCGATTGCGGCCAGTTGATACGTCGCCGAGAGCATGATTTCGCGGTGCATTTCTTTGATGGACCAGCCGTGCTCTACAAATCTGGCGGCGAGGAAATCGAGCAGTTCCGGATGAGTGGGCCGTTCCCCAAGCTGCCCGAAATTCGACGGCGTGCGCACCAGTCCCTGACCGAAATGATGTTGCCAGAGGCGGTTAACCATCACGCGCGCGAACAGCGGGTTCGACTCAGTGGCGATGAGACCGGCGAGTTCCAGGCGGCCGCTTCCATTCTGGAATGGAGCGGGTTCCCCCTTCGACAAGATGGCGAGGAAACGGCGGGGAGCTATGTCACCCAACGTGCTTTCGTCGCCGCGTATGTACACTTTGCCGTCCGCCGGACATTCGCGATCGTGGATGGTGTGAAGGAACGGAAACTGCGGCGGCAGATCTTTCTCAAGCTGCGCGAGGCGGCCGCTCAAGGCTTCATGATGCTCCCGCCACTCGGGCGCCAGGAAGCGGTCGATGTCCTTCGGGCCGAAGTAGTAGACGCCGCCCTTGAAATCGAGGAAGTCCTTTTTATAAGGCTCCGAGGCCAAGTCCCGCCAGAGGTAATACTTTTCAATCGGCAAGGATTCCAGGTTCGTGTACTGGCGGGTCTTCTCATCGCGAACACCGGCGGCGCCGCCCAGCTTTACGTAGTTGCGGTCGTCCATTCCGTGCTTGTCCGCGAAGACGGAAAGCACGAAGGTCTGGGTTTCATCGGCCAGTTTCAGGGCCTGCGCGCGATCTCCGTGCGCTGCGAGAAGTTGATCCCATGAGGCAAGAAATTTATGATCGCGATTCGGTGCTTTGAGATAAGCGATCCAGCGGGACAGGATGGTTTCATCCAGCTTCTCCGCCGCGGCAACTGCGGATACGTTCGTGCCGGGCGTGCTGATAACTTGCCAGGCTGCCATCAGGTAGCGCGATGTTTTGGCCGCTAGAATTTCACTGAGTTCGATGCTGTGCTTTTGGATGAAATCGTCGACGGTGTTTTTCTGATCGTCGATTTTCTTCTTGAGTGCTTTGAAGGACTCGACAACCTCGCCGGGAGCGAGCGGATATTCCTTTACTTCGGTGCTTTTGAAAACGCCGAGGAGCGAGTAGAAATCTTTCGTTGGAAGCGGATCGTATTTGTGGTCGTGGCAACGCGCGCAACCCACGGTGAGGCCCAGGAAGACTTGGCCTGTGACATCCACTCGATCATCGCCGTCCGGTGTGAGCGCGTAGAAACCGAGGCCGGGCAGAAGCTTTTCGGGATGATCGCTTTTCAGTTGATCGCCCGCGAGTTGCGCTTTCACGAAAAGGTTGTAGGGCATGTCGATGTTGAAGGCGTCCACCACCCAATCGCGATAACGGTAGGCGTTGGGGAATGGTGCGTCCTTACTGGCGCCGAGCTGGCCGTCGGCGTAGCGGGCGAGGTCCAGCCAGTACCGTCCCCAACGTTCGCCGTAATGAGGCGAGGCGAGCAGGCGGTCGATCACTTTTGCGAACGCGGTGGGAGTGGAGTCGTTGAGGAACTGATCGATTTCCGCCGGGGTGGGAGGTAGCCCGAGAAGGTCAAACGTGGCGCGGCGAAGCAGGGCTTGCTTGCCGGCAGGGTTCACGGGCCGAAGCCCCTTTTCTTCCAGTTTCGTCAGGATGAAATGGTCGATGGCGTTCTTGGGCCAGGCTTGGTCGCGGACTTGCGGTACAGCGGGCTTCTGCACGGGCCGGAAAGCCCAGAAATCCCGCTGCTGTTGAGTAATTACGTAGGCGGGACTCGCCGGGGGAGCACTGGCGGCAGCGGATTCAGGCCACACTGCGCCGGCCTTCACCCAACTGGAAAAGTCGTCAATCTCCTGATCGGTCAGCTTGCCTTTGGGCGGCATCTTGAGCCACTCGTGAGTTTGCCGTACGGCCTGGATCAGCAGGCTCTTGTCGGGGTCGCCGGGGACGACGACTGCACCGTCTTGGCCGCCTTTCAGAATGTGCTCCCGGGAGTCCAATTGCAGGCCGCCCATGGCCGATGCAGTGTGGCACGCGAAGCAGTTCTTGGCAAGGACGGGGCGGACGCGGGTTTCAAAGAAGTCGGCCGGCTGTTGGGCGAAAACGATGCCGGGTAAGGCGTACACTACCGCGAATGCAAAGCGTCTGGAGCCGTTGCCATTCATTGAGACTTGACTCTATCAGAGGCTCTGGCGGGGGTCAATCCGGTAAATATGCCCTTCGCAATTGCGGCGTGGGCACAAGCACGATGACCCCGGATGAGTTGCGGGATATTGGCGTGGGGAGGAAGGCGGGCGGCTCTTTGTGCTGAAGAAGCGGGAGCGGGCGATGGAGCCCGGGGCTATCGGCTATGCGAGCTACCGCGGCGCGGCGGCCTTGCTCGCGATGCGCGATGGTGCGATGCATGGGACTTTGCAGATGGACAGTCCGGATCCGGCGCGCTTTTGGGAACTAGAATTCGGCGTTAATGGCCGGGTGCGGTTTGGGATCGCGCGGCGGCGGTGGGCGGCGACGCGAGGCCGCCGCCCACCGCGCTGAATTAGAACGTAACTTTCAAACCAAGCTGAATTTCGCGCGGACCATTCGGGGCCGACTGTGCACCGGTGACCTTGCCGAAGTTGGGGCTGGTGATGTCGCCGCTGGGATTGTTGAACTTCGCCGTGTTCGTGATGTTAAAGCTCTCCACGCGGA
>JANYCV010000476.1 GCA_025360145.1 Acidobacteriaceae bacterium | reverse complement strand
TGAACAAGCCCATGAGAGGAGAGCTGAAAGCGTACACAATGGAGAACGCCGATATCACGTAACCGAACTGCTCGTTGTTAATCTGGAACTCATTCCGCAGCGTTACGGCAAGTGCCGAGAGAAGATTACGGTCCAGATAGTTCAATGCGGAAGCAAAATACAGCACACCAACAGTAGCCCAGCGGCGCTGCGAAGGGGTGAGCATCCTACTGGGCTGCCCTGTTTACGGCGTGGTGGGGCGGTCCCCCTGGACCGCGCCGGACGCCTCGTCCGGCTCTTGTTCGACAACACGGAATTGAGCAGGCCCTGCCAGGGAATCGGGCTCCGGGCGAGAGCGCCTGCCCCACCAGGACCAACCCGGCTATTGTCGAAAATTTTGCGGGATACGACACTAGTGGAACTCGATGCCGGTAACTGCGCCGGACAGCGACTCGATGGTCAGCGGACGCGCCGGCTTTTGCACGCCACAGCCCAGCGCTTTCTCGCCGCCGCCCCGGATCGCCACCTTGGATGGATCGCGAATTGTGACTTGCCGGATCTTCCCATCCTCACCCTGCACATGCAATTTGGCCCGCGTGCCCAGGCAATCCACGCGAACCAACGTGCCGTGCATCACAGTCGGTTTCTCTTCCTGATATTCGCCTAGCTTCACGTTTGGATCCAGCGGCGCCTGCCCCTGGTTCGCCTTCGCTTCGAAGGCCCGGATATCGGAGAGTGCGCGGTTCTTCAAATCCTGCATCTCCTGTTCCTGTTTTCGTTTCGCCTCCTGCCGCTCCTTCGCCTGCAGGTCGAGCCGCAAAGCTTCGCCCTGCTGCCGGGCCTGCCGGATCATGGTACGTTCATCCAGGGATTCAGTGGCCCGCTCCGCGCTTCCCCAGGACTTCCCGGCTTCGGCGAACTGATTCGATGCTTCCTGCGCCTCCGCCAGCAGCCGCCAATAGGAGGCGTTCCGCGGCGCCAACAGCGTGGCAGTCTTCAACAACGGGACCCGGCGGAATGGCACCGTCTCCGCCTCAGCCTGCAAAATGAAAGGTTCCGCCCAGCGCGGATTCAGTTGGGCAGCCTTGGTGAACAACGCTTTCTTCTGCGTGACGTCGGCGGTGATACGTCCCAGTTCCAGATACGCGCGTGCGTTCTGAGAATCGGCTTTCACAGCCGCGTCGAAGTTGCCAAGTCCCTCGTGCGGTTCCGGCGCGCCGCCTTTTTGATTCAACAGGGCAGTATAAGCTTCCCGGAAACCAGGCGCACCGTGGGCCAGCAGCACATCGGCCTGCGCCATAGCGACTTTGAATGGGTCGGGGGTCTTCGCATACAGTTGCCGCTTGGCATCCAGAGGCCGGCCTGACAGCGGAGTGGTTCCGTAAACGCCGGTCAGAATGTACGCATTCAACTGATCGTCCACTTGCTGCGGCGTTTTCTCGAAAGCATTCTTGTAAGCCGGTTCGGCGTCCATGCCTTGTTGCAGATTCCCCAACAGCACTCGCAGGCGCCCGTTATAGGCCGGATCCACCGTCAACATGTGGACGCGAGACCAATCGCGATCCTTGGTAGCCGGCGGCGCTCCGATCGATACCCTGGTGCCTTCGGCGCTCAACGTTGAGAAGAGCGATACCAATCCGCGTTCAATCCCTTCCGGCATTCGTCCGGCGTTCGCATCGATAAGAACCCGGCTAATATCGGCAACTGTCTCAAGCTGGATCGACGTGAAACTCGCCACGTACGAATCCCGCCCCATCTTCACCGCGGGGAACGGCTTCCCGGACTTCAGGACAATGAGCCGGATGGGCCACACCGATTGCAGATCCGGTTTGCCCAGCACCGCGCCCAGCGTATGCCGAAGCTGTTCCAGATGATTGAGAGTATCGCGCCCAGCCTTGTCCCCGGCGTTCGTCAGCACCTGATACGGCCCGCTATCGAATTCGATCCAGCGGTCCTCGGCGCAAAGTAGAAGCGGCAATAGCAGGGAAAACAGCAGACGGTGCATCCGTCTACTGTGTTATCACGAAACGGTCGAGTTCGTCACCATTCGCCCCGATTTGTTTGATAGTAAGCTGCTTATCTTTCACATCCACCACGGTGAAGGAATGGGTGGTGGAGATGAATTTCGAGGTGAACGGTTGCCATCCGTCCGGCTGCGCCCCCTGTTCCGGGTTGTAGAGCCCGGCGCCGCCCGCGCCCGTCACTAGATAAACGATGCCCTTAGGCTTCGTGTTCACTTTCCCGTCGTAACTCTTGTCGAGCGTCCAATCACCGTCCAGTTCGCCGGTCGTCTTGTTAAAGCCACCCGGTTTGGACGCGAACGTCAGCGGGAACGACCGCTGATAGTTGTGTACATGACCGCTGAACACCACGCTCACCTTATACTTCTCAAAGACGTCTGACAACCCGCGCATCCATTGATCTTTGAAGTGGCTCTTCGCTGAATTGAACCCCGGGTGGTGGAAGGAGACAAATCGCCAACTGGCCGATTGCGCCGACTTCAAATCGTTCTCCACCCATTTGCGCAGTGCCGGATCGGTCCAATCCACGTTCTTGTTGGAATCCAGCACGGTCCAGTGCGCGTTTGCGTAGTCGAAGGAGAAATTCGCCATAGCCGGATACGTGGCCCCGGCCGCCGCAAGAAATGCCTTCTTGTCGTCGTCGCCGCCAATCAGGATCGGAGTGCTGGGTGCGCCGGGCGTCTTCAACGGACCGTTCAACGGCTGGCTCCAGTAATAGTAGTACGCAAGGCCATCCGGATACTTTCCAACATCCGGAGATGCGATGTCATGATTGCCCGGAGCGGCAACGAACAGTGTCGACCGCAGCAACGGGGCACCGCCGGCCGGTGACGCGCCGTCGGCGTTATACACCGGAAAGTACTTCACCATATACTCCGAAATAAGGCCACGCGAATAGACGATGTCGCCGGGGATCAGCACAAAGTCCGGCTTTGCGAGATAAGTCTGATAGGCCACCGCACGCTGTGGCGCTGTGTCCTGAGCGCAGTCGCCGAAAACGGCAAACCGGAAGTTTTGACCGGCTGACTTGCGTGCACGCCCGCGGGCGGAAAACACCTGCACACCGGCAATCGACAACCGGTAGTCGAACTCTTCTCCGGAGTTCAAATCTTTCAGATTAGCGCGATACACGCGATGCGCATCGATTCCGCGCACCGCCACGCGCCGGAAGGCAGGCTCGTCCATCTTCCGCCACTTCGAGGAAGAGGCGGTTTTCACTTCAACCAACCAGGCCGCATCCGTGTCGGCGGTTTGCCAGAGAAGCGCAAGCTCGCTCACCTTCGACGGGTTGTCGCCCATCTGTAAATAAGGCTTCGCCCGGAATGGCTCCGATTCGGCGGATGCACCGAGTGATGCCAGCAATAAGACTACTGCGAGTTTCTTCATATAGCGAGAAATCCCAGAGTTGCACGCGCGCCGGGATAGAGCAAATGAATCTTCGATGAATCCGCACTGTAGCATACTGAGGACATGAAATACGACGCGATCCTCATTGGTGCAGGTCAGGGCGGGGGACCGCTCTCCCACCGGTTTGCCGATCTCGGTTGGAAGGTGGCACTGATCGAGGAAAGCTATCTGGGTGGCACCTGCGTCAACACCGGATGCACGCCGACCAAGACGATGGTGGCCAGTGCGCAGGTGGCTCACTATGCGCGCAATGCGGCGCGCTGGGGCGTGCGTGCATCCGCGGTCACCGTAGATTTCGCGCCGGTCAACAGAAAAAACTAGACGCCAGTCCGGATCTGCATTTCTACAAGGCCAAAGCGCGATTTATTGGCCCCCATGCCGTTCAGGCTGGCGATGTTGTGCTGGAGAGTGACAAGATCTTCATCGATACGGGATCCCGCCCGGCCGTTCCGTCAATCCCAGGGCTGGATTCGGTGGACTATCTGACCAACGCCAGTATCATGGATCTTACCGAACTGCCGGAACACCTGCTGATTCTAGGAGGCGGATACATCGGCTTGGAATTCGGACAGATGTTCCACCGGTTCGGCAGTGCCGTCACGATTGTTCATCAGGGCGCGCAAATCCTCCCGCGGGAAGACGCTGAGATTGCCGCTGAACTACAGAGAGCGCTGCAAGCCGAGGGAATCGAGTTCCTTCTGAACGCCCACACTACGGCGGTAGCCAAGACTGGCGGCGGTGTCACGCTCACGCTTGGCCGAACGGCTGTTTCGGGATCGCATCTGCTGGTGGCCACCGGACGAACCCCGAATACCGAAGACCTCGCGCTGGATCAAGCAGGCGTGGAAACCGGCAAGGGCGGCTTCATCAAAGTGAACGGCCGCCTCGAAACGAACGTTCCCGGCATCTGGGCGCTAGGTGACGTCAAGGGTGGACCTGCCTTCACCCACATCTCCTACAACGATTTTCAGATCATCTACGGCAATATCGTGGAGAGCAAGAGCCTCAGCACCGAGGGCCGCCTGGTGCCTTACACGGTATTCACCGATCCGCAGCTTGGCGGCGTCGGCCTGACTGAGAAG
>JANYCV010000460.1 GCA_025360145.1 Acidobacteriaceae bacterium | reverse complement strand
CGGCAGTTCACCGGCCAAAAACTGCGTAACCCGCTTATCGCCAAACTATTGCGCTGAAGAGGTTTCTCACCCGGACGGTAGAGCGCGGAGCAGTTCGAACCTCTGCCGATTCAACTGCTTGCCGGGTCGGGCTATGACCGGCTGCCGCTTTTAGGTTCAAGCACCTCCGTCAACTGTACACTTGCCCGGACGCTTACGTCGCAAACTAGGGGCACACATCGAAGACTTGATCCTAAATCCGGCAGTTGAAACTCTGCGGATCGTTCCAAGCCGTTAAAATAGCTCAGAATTTCAACGGCTTCGCAATTCACCATTCTGGCGATTACTGATTCCCTTGCAACTGATTGTGGGCTCAAGACCTATCCGGTTCCGGGCGGCTCCAACTGCCGGATTCCTGGCAGATCCTTCTCGCAAAGCCGAATCGTCCCCAATGATGATCGACGCAGCGCTCAAACTGACCTGCAAGCCAAACGGGTAGTGTTATAATTATTCATAGCAGTGAATAATTAATCATCCATGCCCATCCCTGTTGGTATTGTCGGCTTTCGAGGCTATAGCGGCGCGGAATTGATCCGCATTCTAGACCGGCATCCCCACACCGAGCCGGTTCTATTGGAGCATCGCACTGATTCGGCCGAAGATCCATCTCCACGCGGGGCAAAGCAGCCGAGAATACTACCGTCTTCCGCGGAATCGGTCAAGGCTTCAGGCCTCGCCGTTGTGTTCCTCGCCACACCACCGGAAGTGTCTATGGAGCTGACCCCGGCATTGCTCGACGCCGGCGCGAAAGTGATCGACCTCAGCGGTGCTTTCCGGCTGCGCACTCCCGAGATGTATAAGAAGTGGTACAAATCCGGCCACACCGCACCGGCGCTGCTCGCGGAGGCTGCCTATGGTTTGCCGGAATTCTTCCGTGAACAGATCAAGCCGGCGCGCCTGGTTTCAAACCCCGGCTGCTATCCCACGGCGGCCAACCTGGCCATTCGTCCTTTGCTCGAAGCGGGCATTGTGGACCGCCGCGCCGGCATCGTCTGCGATGCGAAATCGGGCGTCAGCGGCGCGGGCCGCAAGCCGGGTCTCAAGAGCAGCTTCTGTGAAGTGACTGAGAATTTCTCGGCCTATTCGCTGCTCGATCACCGGCACGTTCCGGAGGTTTTACAAAACTCCGGGCTGGAGGAATCCGAGTTCAGCTTCACCGCGCAACTGCTGCCGATCAATCGCGGAATTTTGGAAACCATCTACTTCCGCGCGGCGAATTCCACCAGCGCAGCCGAGATCCTGGCTATCTACGAAAAATTCTACAACGGAACTCCGTTCGTCCGCTTCTACGACCCCGGGGTGATGCCCGATCTGCGGGCGGTGCAGCGGACAAACTTCTGCGACATTGGCATCAAGTTCGACGCGGCGACCGGACGCGGCGTAATAGTGGCGGCAATCGACAATCTGGTGAAGGGCGCCGCGGGCCAGGCCGTCCAGAATATGAATCTGATCCTTGGATTCCCCGAACACGAGGGGCTGCTGTGAGAATTCTGGTCAAGCTGGGCGGAACATTGCTGGACGCGCCGGCATCGCGCGCGCGTCTGGCCGCGGAGCTCGGCCAGATCCAGCGCTCCGGTGTGGAGATGGTAGTGGTGCATGGCGGCGGCAAGCAGATGACGCGATTTCTTGCCGAACGCGGCGTTGAGAGCCGTTTTGTGGGTGGCCTCCGGGTGACTACGCCCGATGTTCTGGATGCCGTGTTGAAGGTGCTCGCCGGCAGTGTGAATCATGAACTGGTCTCAGCCTTCGTGCAGGCAGGCTGCCTGGCGGTGGGGCTCAGCGGCATTGACGCATGCCTCACCGAAGCGGTGCAAATGGATCCGGACCTGGGTGCCGTTGGCCGTCTGGTTCGCACGAATCCGGAATTGCTGCGACTCCTCGGCGCCAACGGCTATCTCCCGGTGGTCGCCTGTGTGGCGGGCGATCGCGAGGGACATATTTTCAATGTCAACGCGGATCAGATGGCAGTGGCATGCGCCGTAGGTTTTCAGGCGGACCAATTGCACTTTCTCACGGACGTGGACGGAGTGCGCGGGGGCGACAGCCAGGTTATTCCCACGCTGACCATCGCAGATTGTGAGGAGCTGATTCGTAGCGGCGTGGCCACCGGCGGAATGCAGGCGAAGTTGAACGCAGCTAGCGAAGCGCTGCGTGCTGGAATCGGGCAGGTGATCATCGCGCCAGGGGCGCTTCCGGGCGCTTCCGGACGGCTGCTGGCCGGCGAACCGATCGGTACGCGATTAACGGCGGCGTCCGGTGCGTAACGTCCTGGAACTCGATATTCCGGATCAGTTTCTGGAAAGTGGCGTCCCGTTGACGGTGCGCAAGGCGTCGATGCAGGATATTCACCCGCTGCTGGAATTGATTAACGGTTACGCGGCAAAGGGCGTGATGCTGCCAAGAACCGAGTTCGAAATGTCGGAAACTATCCGCGATTTCACGCTTGTATTCTCCGGTGAAACGTTATACGGATGCGGCGCTTTGCATTTCTACAGCCCCACAGTTGGCGAGGTGCGCTCGCTGGCAGTTCACCCGGACGCGAAGAGCCAGGGAATCGGACGGGTTCTGGTGCAAGCTCTGGAAGAGGAAGCGCGCCAATTCCATCTGCATTCGATTTTCGCTTTTACGTACGTGGATCAATTTTTCTCAAAGCTCGGTTTCACTGAAGTGGAACGGGGTGAATTGCCGCTAAAAGTGTGGAAAGATTGCCTCCGCTGCCCGAAGTTTCAGTCCTGCGATGAAATTGCCGTGCTGAAGTATCTGGCCCCCCCTACGGCAGAGGCTGTACGCCCACGAACGGGACAACCGTTAAACGTGACCTTTCCGGTACTAAAGCAGAATCCAAAGAGATAAAGCGACCCGCTTTTGTGCTTTTGTTGAGAATATTCCTGACTTAATTGCACTCTAGGAGCATATACTCGGCTTGAGCTTTAAGCTTCAGCCTTTCAGGAGTGACTTTGTGAGAGCGCAGACCATTGATATAAAAGAGTCAACAGGGCGAATTCTCTGCTGTACAATTTTCCGTCCCGGCGGAAAAAAGCTCCTAGCGAAGGGACATTTATTGAACGACGACGATGTCCGCCTTCTGGCAATCGAGGGGTTGCAGGAAGTTTGGGTCACGCAGTTGGAAGATGGCGAAGTCAGCGAAGACCGGGCTGTCGCGATGGTTGCCGGCGAGATGGGCTGTGGCGGTCTGGAAATCCGTCTCGCTGCCGGTGGAAGGGCGAACCTGATTGCCACCGAAGATTGCTGCGTGCTTGTGGACGATGACTTGCTCAAGCAGATCAATTGCACTGCCAGCGTTGCCATCGCCACGGTGCTTAACTTTTCGTATGCGAAAGCCGGGCAGCGCATCGCCACGGTTAAGAGCACGCCCTTCGCAGTGGCGGAATCGCAACTGAAAGCGGTCGTCTCCATCCTAAAAGAGCGTGGTCCCATTCTTCAGGCAAGACCCATCCGCCATCCTTCGGTATCCATACTGTATTCCGATGCAGCGAACGGCGAACGGGCGCGCCAGCTTTTTGAAAACATCGTGCGCCAGCGGCTGGAAAAGTTTGGCACAGCTCCGGGTTTTACGCTTGCATGTATTGAGGAAGAACAGGCAGTGGCCAAATCGTTGCAGCAGTTGATGAGGATGAATCCGACCGCCATCTTGATTGCGTCCACCACCGCGCCCGCGGGCCCGGAAGACGTCATCGGCCGCGCCATGTCGCGCATCGGTTGTCATCTGGAACGCTTTCTAGCTCCGGTAGAGCCGGGAAATCTGCTGCTTCTCAACTACAAAGACGATGTCCCGATCGTTTCCGCCCCGGGGTGTTTCCGCTCCGCAAAGCCAAATGTGGTAGATTTGATTCTCCCGGCAATGCTGGCGCGATATCGAGTCTCGGGGTGGGAAGTTGCCGGCCTGGGTCACGGCGGATTATTGGTTTAGTTAGGACGATCTCCTCCACTACCACACGTCGCACCTCCGAGCGGCATGTGGGTGCTCATAAGCCGGATGCCTGACCAGCATCCGGCTCTTTTTGTTTCCGGCACTCCTCCGGTCCGCCTTGACTTTCGAGACCAATGAGCGAAATGCTGTTAACAGGCGATGAAGATTACCAAGGTCCAGGCGTTTCTGCTGTCCTATCCATTTGAACAACCGATTCATCTTGGCTACTTTGGCGGAGATCGCACCATTCTCAAGCGCGATGCGATGCTGATCCGCGTGGAGACCGATCTGGGCCTTGTCGGATATGCACCGGGACAGCCGACCGAAGCCGCAAAGCTGGCCGTCGATCAGACGATCGGACCGTTTCTAAGCGGCCGGACTTGCGCCGATCCCGATGCGCTGCGGATTCTTTTCCTGCAGGGGCCGGGATCGAAGCAAGATCTGGCGAAGATCTATTGCTTTGTGGAGATCGCACTCTACGATGTTTTGGGCAAGGCGCTGGGCGTCCCGGTCAGTGAGCTTCTGGGCGGACGCGTGCGCGATCATATTAGGCTCTATGGAAGCGCCGGTATGTACATGCCCCCGGAAAAATATGCCGGGGAAGCCGCCGCCGTCGCCGAACTGGGATTTCTTGCGTATAAAATGAGGCCGGCACTGGGGCCGGAGAAAGATCTGGAAACCGTCCGGCTGATGCGGCAGGCAGTTGGCCCTACATTCGATCTGATGGTGGACGCGCACACCTGGTGGCGGATGGGTGACAAAAGCTACGACAAGCCAACGGTTGAAATGTTGGCCAAGGAAATGGGAGATCTCGATATCACTTGGCTGGAAGAGCCACTGCCCCCGGACGATCACGAAGCCTACCGGCAACTGAAAGACGCCGGACATGTTCCCATCGCCAGCGGCGAGCATGAACCGAACGATCTCCGCTATCTGGATCTGATTTTGACCGGCAGCGTCGACTATGTCCAAATGGATATCGTCTGCCAAGGCGGTTACAACAGCGCACGGCGAATCCTGCCGGATATCGCTCGCTCGGAGTTACGTTTCGCCTTCCACAGTTGGGGCACGGCTCTCGAAGTAGTTGCAGCCGCGCACTTCGGAATTTGCTGGCCGCAAACAGTGGTGGAGTGGCTGGAATATCCCGTGTATTCCACGCCGAAACTCCAGACCATGTATCCGTTCCCGTTAGCCGCCGAAATTTTGAAGGAACCACTTCAGATCGAGCGCGGGGAGTTGATCGTTTCGCGGCAACCGGGGCTCGGCGTTGAGATTGACGAAACCGTCGTCGACCGCTATCCGTGGATTCATGGGCCGTGGTCTACTTTCACCTCGCATTCACCGCGCAAGACTTTCGCCGTAACAGGCGACCACACGGTCCTATTTGCGGAGCACTAGAAACATGTCTTGCGTAATTATTGACACCTGCCAAAGTGGCTCCGGTGGGGCGGTCGCCCTTGCCCGCGGCCCCAGCCCCAGCTCGGGCCTGCTGCTAATTCCCCACGCCGATCGCCATGTGTTCGGCGGGACAGGAGAATAGCAACATGTGGATGGCCGCGGCCAGCGCTCTTGCATGCACTACTACCGGTGTATTGGCGTACGGCGTGCGGGGCCGTTCCTCATCGTTGATCGCGCCGTCGGTGTGCCAGGGTTCCGCGGATCGCCGCGCCATTGCCCTGACTTTTGACGATGGGCCCAGCCCGGCCACTCCGCGGCTGCTGGAGATTCTGGAGAAGTACGGAGTCAAGGCGACCTTTTTCGAATGCGGAGTCAATGTCCGGCGGCTACCGCAAATCGCGCGCGCGGTTTCCGATGCCGGCCACGAAATTGGAAATCATACAGATACCCATCGGATGCTTTCGCTACGATCGACCGACGTGATCCGGCGCGAGATGAGCCGCGCGCAGGACGCCATTCGCGACACCACCGGTTTCACAGCTACACTGTTTCGAGCGCCTTATGGTGTAAGGTGGTTCGGAATGAGGCAGGCGCAGCGCGAGCTTGGTTTAACGGGAGTGATGTGGACCGCGATCGGGCTCGATTGGAAGCTCGATGGAGCCGCGGTTAGCCGCCGCCTGTTGCGCAGCGTGAAGAACGGGGCCATCCTTTGCCTTCACGATGGACGTGGAATCTCAACCCAACCCGATGTTACAAGTACAATTGAGGCTGTTCGCACCATGGTCCCATTTTTGCTGGATCAGGGCTTTCGCCTTGAAACTGTGAGTCAACTTTTATGCCCGACGATCTAATGACCCGAGTGATCAACGTGATCGCCACAACACAACATATTCCGGTGGAAAGCATCACCGCCGATAGCACCTTTGAGGAATTGAAAATCGATTCTCTCGACGGGATTAATATCCTGTTCGCACTGGAGAACGAATTCAGTGTCAGCATTTCCGACGATGAGGCGCGTGGCATCCGGACTGTCCGGGAGATGGCGGCTGGTGTGGAGAAACTAACCGCCAGTGCCTGAGCACCGTGTGGTCGTCACAGGAATCGGCGTGATCTCCGCCTTGGGCGCGGATCGGATTGCATTCTGGCGATCCCTGGCGGAAGGCCGCTCCGGCATCCGGCCGATAGAATCCATAGACCGGCAACAGTTCCGCTTCCAGAACGGCGCGGAAGTTCCCGGTTACGACCCGTTGCGGCATTTCGATGAAAAACAGATCAGCCTCATGGACCGGTTCGCGCAATACGCCGTAATCGCTGCCCGCGAGGCAGTCGAACAGTCGGGCATCGTCTTCACCAACCCGGCACGCACGGCCATCGTAACCGGGTCCTGCGTGGGCGGGCAGGGCGCGATGGACGACGGTTTCGTCGACATGTATAAGAAAGGTTTGCCGCGCGTGAATCCCATGATGATTCCGCGCGTGATGGCGAACTCGGGAGCCAGCCAGATCTCGATGGCGTTCGGCATCACCGGGCCCACCTATACCGTCTCCACGGCTTGTTCTTCTTCGAGCCATGCCATCGGCCAGGCCTACCAGATGGTCCGCTATGGAATGGCGGATTCCGCCATCACCGGCGGCAGCGAGGCCGTTTTCAGCTACGGCTTTCTGAAAGCGTGGGAGGCGATGCGCGTGGTTTCGCCCGACACTTGCCGGCCCTTTTCCAAGGACCGCCGCGGCCTGGTATTGGGAGAAGGCGGCGCGATGCTGGTGCTGGAAACGCTCGAAGCGGCCCGGGCGCGCGGGGCGGAAATCATGGGTGAGATCGCCGGCTTCGGCATGTCCTCCGACGCCCATCACATCACCCAGCCCTCTCCCGATGGAGCCGCGCTGGCGATGACGTCCGCTTTGAAGGAAGGCGGCGTCGAGCCGGAGTCGGTCGGCTACGTCAACGCCCATGGAACCGGTACCATCGCAAATGATGTGAGTGAAACGGCGGCCATCCGCAAGGCGTTCGGTGCCCATGCCGGCCGCTTGCTCGTTAGCTCCACGAAGTCGATGCACGGCCATGCGCTGGGCGCTGCGGGCGCGATTGAGGCGGTGGCCACGTTGCTCGCCCTACGAAACGGCATCATTCCGCCGACGGCAAACTTCACTGAAGCCGATCCTTTATGCGACCTGGATATTGTCCCGAACACGGCGCGCGCCGCAGCGGTTCAGGTCGCCATCTCCAACTCATTCGCCTTCGGCGGCCTGAACGCGGTGCTTGTGTTCAGATCCCCAAATGCGATTTGAGCGCTTTCATGCTCTTTGACAACAGCCCGTTGGGCTTTGACAACAGCCCGTTTGGGCTCCCGGTGGGGCAGGCGCCCCGCCTGCCATAGGCGTTAAAATAAGGGAAGCTGCGAGATTCATGTACGCCCCGGCTAAGGGCGTCGCTGGTCAATCCGCGCTGGCGAGTACTGTTGCGTAGGCGATCGAGATTCTCTTCGCTGCGAATTACCAGCCACGGACCATTTCCCAGGATGACCACGTGTAGAGCCCAGAGTGTCATGCGGAATCTGGACCAAGGAATATGGCGGGGCGGATTCGGCTCGCAATTCTCGCAAGTGGTACCCCCAGGGGGAAAGTGGACCGGATGGCCGGACCAGTTGTTGTGCCAAGGCTGCGGCGATCAAACGGGCGAATACCCAACTCTTCGCTGTAGGGCCTTCGCGCGAAGGCC
>JANYCV010000434.1 GCA_025360145.1 Acidobacteriaceae bacterium | reverse complement strand
CGAACAGATCGCGCACGGACTGGACGGTTTCGGCATTCTGATTCCACAGAAGGAGAAGATGAACAGCCTCGGTATCCTGTTCTCTTCCGCGATGTTTCCGAATCGTGCACCGGCCGGGCACATGCTGCTGACGGCATACCTCGGCGGATCGCGCCGCGGGGAGTTAGTACACAAGACCGACGGAGAGTTGGTGGCAATGGCGCTGGCCGACATGCGCACGCTGCTGGGAGCGTCGGGAGTCCCGGTATTTCAAAATGTGGTTCGCATTATCCGATCCATTCCGCAATACAACGTCGGCTATGGAGAAGTGAAGGACACCATCGACCACCTGGAAACCGAATCGCCGGGGCTATTTATCGCCGGCAACTACCGCGACGGAATCTCAGTCGCCGATTGCATTCAGGGCGGCGTTGGGGCTTGCGGCAAGGTGGCCGGGTATCTGAACCATGCCTAAGCGCGGCGTTTTGCTGATCAACCTGGGATCGCCCGATTCGCCTTCCGTGCACGATGTGCGGAAATACCTTCGCGAATTCCTGATGGATAGCCGGGTCATCGATGTGCCCTACCCCATCCGCTTGGCAATTGTGTACGGCGCTGTGCTGCCGTTTCGCCCGCGGACTTCGGCTGAGGCTTACGCGAAAATCTGGACGGCGGATGGATCCCCGCTGGTGGCAGTCAGCATGAGGCTGCAACGGGAACTCCGCAAGCGATTAGAGATGCCGGTGGAACTGGCCATGCGGTACCAGAACCCCACCGTCGAATCCGCGTTAAGAGTTCTGGCCGCATCCGCCGTCGAAGAGGTGTTGGTGGTGCCGCTGTTTCCGCACTACGCGATGTCGAGCTTTGAATCCGCGGTAGAACGCGTGAAGCAGGTGGCGGCGAAGGCGACGCCGGAATTGCGCCTTTCCATTCTGCCTCCCTTCTACGACCGGCCCGAGTATATCGGCGCGCTGGTGGCGACGGCAGCGCCTTATCTCGATGATGGATTCGATCACCTGCTCTTCAGCTTCCACGGTGTGCCGGAACGGCATCTGGTGAAGCCAAATCCGGGGTGTGGCGAATGCCTGAAACGCCTGGATTCCTGTGGGAACCTGGAGGCTGCGGACCGGAGATGTTATAGGCGGCACTGCATTGAAACAGTGAACCGGTTCGCGGCGGCGAAGCGCCTTCCGGCGGACAAGTTCAGTTTCGCATTTCAATCGAGACTGGGGATGGATGCGTGGCTGAAGCCGGCTACGCACGAAGAGATCATTCGGTTGGCGCAGTCCGGCGTCCGTAAATTGATGGTGATCTGTCCGGCGTTCACCGTGGACTGCCTGGAAACCATTGAAGAGATCGGTATGAGGGCGAAAGCGGCGTTTCTTTCGGCGGGCGGCAGCGAATTCACGCTCATTCCCTGCCTGAACGATCAACCGGTTTGGGTGGATGCGCTGGCGCGGATGGTGGGTGCCCCGGCGCTAGTCGGTTCTGGGTTTTGGGGTAACAAAGCGGATACGCGCGGGTTTAACCGACGGTTGCACTAGCATCGGTTTGCAGACCAGTTGCAGCGATTCCACGGGCGAGATCACGCGGGTGATGGCGCCATCCGAATCAATGCCGGTAAGTACCAGAAGGCGCGGAGAAGGCGCGTAGAATTCGAGCGCCCGTAGCGTTTCAAGGCCGATCGTGCATAGCACGACAAGTTCGTGATCCTCCTTCAGGCTGCCCTGCATCGCTTGCACCTGCGCGATGACGATAGCCGCCAGATTGTCCGCCGGCGCGGTGGAGGCTGGGGCTGGATTACCCAACGAATCCGCTTTAGCAGCGGCGTCCGCCGGCCGCAGGGAATCCATCACATCCTTCAACTGGTTGCCAACGGCTTCCTTCGCTAATTGCCTGGTAAACTGTCCGAAGCTCACAGAGAATAGAGTACCGCAATGGCTCGGGAACGCTACTTACTGGCAGCGGTTCATGGCGCGGCTGGCTGTCGAGCCCACCGAGTTGCTGAACGTGAAGGATGCACCGGCGATGGTGCCGCCTTCCGCCGTAAACGGAACTGTCAGCGTGAAGGCTCCGCCGTTGCGAATGGAATCATCGCCCAGGAAGTAGTCCGAGGCGCTGGCTTGCAAGTCCACCGTGGAGGTGGCAGGCGGCGTCAGAGTGAACACCGCGCCGGTGAGTTGCCTGGTAGTCGTATAGCCGGTGATCACCGCTTCAATCCCAGTACTCTTTACGTTGAAACAGGCATCGGTCACTACCGGAATAGACCGGCGTACCGTGAAGACCTTCGGCCCCGGCACCAGCGGAACGGTCGAACCGGCGATACGAAGATTGCTCACCGAAACCGCGAACGTGGCCGCAACCGTTCCGGTGGACGCAATCGGCGCCGGGAACTGCCGCGCTCCAGGAGCGATGGTGAAATTCAGCGTCGTCTGACCGTTGTTAAACCGGACCCGCGGATCTGCCTGATTGGCGCGGCCTTCCGAGTTGCCGGTGTCGGCTGTATTCGTCAATACCAGCGTTCCTTGTATGGCAAGCGAATAGACCGAACCTACATCTACCGTGACGGTTGGGCCCGCGGAGGCCGCATTCAAGACGGCTGCGGCAGTGGAGTTCAGTCTTAGCGTTGGAGGATCTGGGATTGCTACTTCAATCGAGCACGGCAATCCCGAGACCCGGCTCTGCGCATCGCGGACTCTCACCTGGAATTCGGCATTCGCGGCCGCGGTTGGCGTTCCCGTGACCGATCCGTTGGCCGAGAGCGTCAGGCCGGCAGGCAAGGTTCCTGCCAACGCGAAAACGTACGGAGCGGTTCCGCCGTTCGCCGCGAACGGCGATGAGTACGGAACACCGACGCGGCCTTTCGGCAGCGGACAGGCACCGGTGATTTCCAGCGGCGACGGCGACACGGTGATGCCGCAGGGCTGCACCGTAGCCCGTCCGGTGCTGTCGAGAACCCGCACGTTCAGCGGAAATGTTCCGGCAGCGGTTGGCGTGCCGGTGATCAATCCGAAACTATTGATGGTCAAGCCCGGCGGCATGTTTGAGACGGCAGAGAATAGATAGGGTTCCTGGCCGCCATCGGCGGTGATCGAACGTGAGAATGAAACGCCCACCGCCGCATTGGTAATCGGGCAGGCGGCGACGCTGAAAGAGGATCGAAGAACCGAGAGTGTACACGGCTTTGCGACCGTTCTGCCCTGGCTATCGGAAACCAGCAGATCGAAGCTGGATGGACCTGCAGTCATGGGGCGACCGCTGATGAGCCCATTTCCATCGAGAGTGAGACCGGCTGGAAGGCTGCCGATTACCGACCAGCTATACGAGCCGGACCCGTTCGCGGCAGTCAGTTGTTGCGAATACGATTCGCCGGTCGTTCCAGCCGGCAGAGGGCAGGAATTCGTCACAGCTACGACGGGCGGCGTCACTGGCAGCCGGCACGATTGAATGCTGGTCTGGCCGCGAGCATCCACAACGCGGGTGGAAAACTGGAACTGGGCGGCAACCGAAGGTGTACCGGCGATCCTGCCGTCGGGCGAGAGCGAGAGCCCGGTGGGCAACAAACCGATGGTCGACCAAGTAAACGGAGCAGTGCCTCCGGAAACGGTGAGGGTCTGCGAATAGGGCACTCCCGAAGTCGCCCCGGGGAGCGCGCAAGAGGTGGTGAGATCGAGAACCGCCGGGCGAACGGAGATGCCGCAGAATTTGGAGGCAGGGCTCGATCCGTCTGCCGGGTTACTCGAAACGTTGATTGAGAAATCGAAACTGCCTTCGGCCAACGGCACTCCGCCGATGACACCTGTTGGGCTAATGGAGAGTCCACGGGGAAGCCCGGTGCCATCGCTGCCCAAAGTCCAGGTGTAAGGAGTTCGTCCGCCATTGACTTGCAAGGTGCGGGAGTAGGTTTGGCCTACCGTAGCAGCGGGCAACGGGCACGCGCTGACGATGTTGAGGCGCGGCGGATCCACCGTGATGGAACACCGCGACGCGACGGTTTGATCGCCGTCTTCTGTATTTGCAGTCATGCGTACGGTGAAATCGAACGTCCCGGGAGCAGTTGGTGTGCCGCTGTAAAGTCCACCGCTCGAAAGGGTCAGACCAGGGGCCAGGGAAGCACCGGGATCGGCCACTTGCACCCAGCGGAGATTAGTGCCTCCACCGACCGCGGTGAATTGCTGGGCATACGTGGTATTGAGATTCGCGCCCGGTAAAGGGCAGTTGGTAGAAATACCGAGTGGCGGCAGGATCTGTCCATTGCGGGCGCGGAAAATGTAACGGCCAGTCTGTGTATTGTTGAGCCGGTTGCGGATGAGGCTGCGGTTTCCGTTATCCAGGAACGATCCCGGAATCAACGATCCGTTGAGTTCGAACGAAGTGCCAGGCTCGCCGGTTCCGTTCGACCAGCCGGCCGCGGCAGGAACTCCGCCAAGACCGCCCACGCCACCACTGGCATCGCCAGTCTCCCAGGAGATGCGATTGTAGTTGAACTCGATGTCGAAATTTCCGGGACCAAGATCCGACCTGTCGATCAGGATCAGTTGGAAACTATTGAGCTTATCGTCGTGTGTGTTGTAATACCCGACGTCAACGTAGTTGACACCGAACGCCGCTCTGCCGTTCACGGTATCGAGGCCGTAAGTAACCAGTTTCGACCGGGCAGGCCGGGTGTCAACATCCGCGAAGAAGGCGGCGATGATCTCTCGGCGCGTGCTTGTCAGGCCAAACGGAGTGTACGTGGACAGGCTGTTGTCGAAGGTGACGTTGCCGTTGTTGTTGACATAGACTTGCGAACGGTTTTTGCCGAAGAAATTGATGTTAAAGCCCAGCGGCTGGAGCGAGCTGGAGCCGTCGTCGTTCCGGGGAACGCTGCTGGTGAGAAAGCCCGGTAAATTGCGGATAGACTGTCCGTACGTGATCCCGGAAAGCAGGCCCGATAGTAGCAAAGTTGCAACCAGAATCCGTCTCATCGGGATGCTCCCACGGGGATGGAAAGCACACGAGGCTCGCCGGAGTCTCCATCAAATAACGCGATCAAGTCCTGAGATCCATTCGTCAATCGGAACACGGCGTTGCCCTGCGCCCGGTAAAGCCCTTCGGCCTCACAATCGCACGGCGTTGCGATCACAGCGCGGGATTCCAGATCGATGCTCAGTACCGATTGGCCGCGCAGATTGGCGACAATCAGCTTTCGGCCGTCGGAAGAAAAGGCGACGGCAATTGGCTGCGAGACACCATCCTGGTTGCCGGCCAATTGGACGGTATCGGCGTCGGAATCCACTTTTCGGATCAATGAAACCTGATCGAGCGTCTGTTCCGCGGCAGCAAGATCGTGCGTGCCAGGGAGGAAGGCCAGGCCGGAGAAGCTTCCAACACCAAGTATCTTTCCGGCGCCGGCGAGAACCAGTCCAACTTCAGTGGCGGCGGCGACCGCATCGCCATCGTCGGAAACCGCCAGCGCGGTAAGTTCGGCGGACTCAATCTCCTTAAACAGAGACGGCTGATCGGGAAGGCCCTTCCACACCTGAATTTTCCGGGCGTCGCGGTTCCATATGGCGGCAGCGGATCCCGACCCGCTGAAGGCGATCTGCTCGGCGGAGGCCGGTGCGCCATCGAGTTCGGTGGCGTTGGCCGAATTTCCCGTCCAGGTCACCAGAAGAAGATGTTCGCCGTCTTTGGTCGCTGCCAAAGCGAATTTCCGGTTTGGCGAAATGAAGGCTTGCTCCAGCTTGCTAGGCACCGCCAACCCGGCTTCCAGGCTTGCGGCGCCGGGGATGCCGGAGAGTGGACGAATGCTCTTGGAATCCGAATCGAAAAGGTAACCGAGCGTAGGGGGCGTCCAACTCGCGGACTGCGCAGCGCCAAGCATCGGGAGGCATAAGCCTATTATAATAGAACCAGTTACAGTTGAAAGTGGATTCATTAGTTGAACCTTAAAATTACCTGGGGGCGGTGACCGTCGGTCCGCCCGGAGTGACGGTATATCCCGCGGGATTACCGCTACCGCTGCTATTGTGTAAGCCCACGCCCAAACCGATGCCGACACCCGCGGCAACGACGCCGAGCATGATAAGAGTCCGCTTGTTCCTCCATCGGGACTGAGCCGGGGCGTCGATTTCGGCATTCGTTTGTGTAAACGCGCCAGCTCCGCGCATCCCGCCGCTCGAAGCGCGAACGTCCGCCCCAAACGAACCCGCGAGATTGCGAGTGTGCATCCCTGAGAATGTCACTTTACCTTCCCGGCTCGTGTGCTTGGTTTCAATCGTGCTTCCAGTCCCAAAAGATCCCCCTGCGCCGTTGGCCGGTAGAATCACGGAAACCACCGCACCTTCAATCGGTTTCTTGGCGGAATCCTGCACCAATATGGTGACGGGGTGCAATCTCTTCCCGGCCAGTGAATTGGTGGCTCCGTCGCCTTCGAGGACAACAACCTCAATGCCGGCGGAAGTCTGAGCCGGAAGACCGGTGGTCAGTAGCGCAAATGTCATCAGGAGGCTTAGTGATCGCATGACTGTATAAAAAGGCGTAATCGTCAGATCGGGGGAGGAACTGTAGGAGCCGAGGTACTGATCGATGAAATACTTAATTGTATATAGGTGCCGATTGGCTGTAACGGCCTGACGTGTGCAGATAAATTCTCTAATGCGGATGATCGTCCTGATTTTAGCAACCTCATTCATCGCGCATGGTCAATTCAAGAGCACTGTTCAACTGGTAGTTGCGCCAGTTACCGTTACCGATTCGAAGGGGCGAGGCGTGGACGGACTCAATGCCTCCGAACTGATACTTTTCGACAACAATGTGCCACAAGCAACGTCGAAGTGGAATTCTGCTGTCGCAGTTGCTGGCCGGGGATGCGGGCGAGACCGCACTCGTGTCGTTCAGCGGCGAAGTCTGGATTATTCAGGACTTCACTGCGGATTCCGACAAGCTGACTCGTTCTCTGCGGGATCTTCGAGCGCAGGGAAATGGCGTCGTCACGTTGGAAAGCTTGATGCAGGCGCTGCGAATGCTGGGACACCGAAAGGCTGGCGAGCGAAAGGTGATCCTTATGATTGGGGAGAGCCGCGACCGGTCCGGCAAAATCGGGATCTCGAGCGTCGTTCTGGAGGCGCAACCACAGAACGTTTTCATGTACTGGCTGACATATTCGGCATTTCTGGCTCCGTTCACAACCAAACAGAAGACCGTAGCGACAGTAAGAAATCCGAAGACCGCGGCAAGGACCCGAAAAAGGATGTCGAGGTGTTGCCTCCGGATTCCGGTTCGTTCAGATGGCTCACTATCTTCACGGAGTTGGCGAACAAACGAAAGTGGATGCCGCCGCCTTTCTGTCTCGAGCAACCGGCGCGCGGACGATCTTCTTTCTGAAGCAGGCAGCACTGAAGGAGGCGATTGCGGCCATCGGCGAAAAAGTCCATCGGCAGTATTGACTTAGTTTTCAGCCCGCTCCGGCGGCAGCAGAAGAATTCCACACAATCCGGGTGGAGGTGCGGAGGCGGCCGGAATTGCGCGCGCGGACCCACACCGGTTACTGGGCCATTCCCTGAGAACGGTAGATTGAAGGATTAGTGAATGAACTGATTTTTCGGCGAGCCAGACGCGAAGACGTTGGCACGATTGTCGAATTTCAAGCAAATTGCCGATCCCGTGCCGGCATCTTAATAGGAAAGCATTCGCTGGGGTTGACTCCGATCCCCGACCGGAATTGATCGTCGTCGAGTTGGACGGAATCGCGGTAAAGTGCCTGCAATTAACCAAGACTCTGAGTCTTTCGCACGGCGAGCGCCTAATCCGTAATGCTGTCGAAAGGGAACGCAGGCGTATGATCTTGCGTCGTTTAACCGACCATTCATCGGTCCCGCATGGTTGCTCGTCGTTTCTCCGGCGGACTCGGTTTCCATGCCAGACACCTCTGTTATAAACGCTCCTTGGAACAGTGGAAGAATCTACCCGGCTGCGAACCTGATGAATGGTGCACCCAATCTTAAACTGCACAAAAATAAAGCCTTTCTGGTGTCTTAGGAATGGCAAGTGACGTGCTTATATCTTGTCAGGAGAGGAAAGAAAAGATGTCCACACAAAGCATCGCAGTAGAGACTATGGTTGTTGCGGAATTGCAGGACTTGTTTGCAGACGAATCGGTACTCGAGGGTATGTTGAACAAGTTGCGCCTTTCGCCGAGCGGCGTCGGCGAATCGGAAGCGCTTTTTAGCCGGGTGATCGATTTGGACATACGGGCAAGACGGATTGAGAGGCTGCTCGACGCGATGAATCGCAACGAGGGTTGGCAAGTCGACTCTGCCGCCTGCTAAGCGTGGAGAGACCGTGACAAAAGTTGACGCATTTCCCCTGACTCCGAAAATGGCTCTCGTGCTATCCGCAATTGCCGTGGGCGCGGCGCTTGTTTTCCGGATTTCAGTCCGAAGAAACGACCGCCGGCAAACTTGGAATCGGCTTGACCGGAACTCCCCGATGCCAGACATTGAAGATGGATCTTTTCCGGCAAGCGATCCCCCCTCGACTGTTCCAGCGGGCTAGGCGCGGAGCCTGGAAAGCGACGCCCAGGGAGCTGAACCTTGCTCCGTATGCTATTGTAAAACTGTCGCAGTCGGTGGCGCCGATGGGCATTACAAACTTCTCACTTAGCACAGGACTGATCAAGGACACAGTAGCTGCGCATCTGCGAGATCAAATCATCGCGGGCCACCTACAGCCGGGCGAAGCTCTGATCGAAGGCAAGTGGGCCACGAAGCTGAACGTCGCCCAGGCATCGATCAGGGCGGCACTCAACATATTAGAGGCCGAAGGTTTCGTTGAACGGCGAAATGGCCGCAGTGCTCACGTCACTCAGATCACGCAGGCCGATATTCCGCATAATTTCCAGGTACGAGCTATTCTGGAGGCCTTGGTGGCGAGGTTGGTGGCGCAAAGGCAGCCGGATTTATCTGCATTGGATCAGGTGATTGCGGATATGCGATCCGCGGTTGCGTGCAATAATCTTCAAGGCTTCTACGAAAGGGACCTTCGCTTCCATCTAACCTTATGCAGGCATGCCGGCAATCCTGTTCTTGAGCAGATTCTTCAGCGGCTGCTGCTTCCGTTGTTTGCCTTTGTCATCATGCGCACGCACGACGCCATGGGCGAGCCGGAACGATGGCTCAATAGCATTGCAAAGCACGAAAAGATTCTCGATGCGATTCGTAGCGGCGACCCGAATCGGGCCGCCGACGAAGTGCTTGCCGTTGTGGACTACTTCTACGTCGACATCGACGATTTAACACGCAACAAGAATCAACGCCAACCTCATACTGTATCGGTCGAGTAAACAGCTCACTCGCCGTCAGTATCTTTGTGACGACCGGCGAGTGAGCGATGCGGCGGCAACCGACTCAGTCGGGGCTAGCCGGGTTCCCTGAGCGTTGCCGCAGCTAGCGAGTTTTTCCAATTCAGTGTGCTTGACTCATCTTCTACAGTCAGCGGGATAATTTGTTCGCAAGTGATTGATTTCCGGTGAGGGCATGGGTCCGAACATGAAATCCTAGTGACACAACGGTATCC
>JANYCV010000381.1 GCA_025360145.1 Acidobacteriaceae bacterium | reverse complement strand
TTGCAAATTGCATTGCCTTCGGAAGTAAGAATTCAGCGATGGTGCTGAAGCGGGTTTGAACGGAAGCGGCCCCGCTGATCGCCCAAAAACGATCGCCGGGGCCGCTTCCGTTCTCCCTCTATTGCAGGAGGATGTTGACCGTGTTCGACGCTGTAGTGCCGCTAGTCACCACTACGGGAACGTTCCCCGTACCAGCGCCTGCCGGTATCGTCACCGCCGTCTGATACAGACCCACATAACCCGGCGATGCGAGGGAGTAAATAACCGCCGCGTCCTTACCGCCCACTGTTACCTTCACCGGCGCAGTGTTGAAGAATCCAGACCCGCCACTAGGAACCGGAGTGACTTGACCGGAAGGCAATCCGGCAATCGAACCGAGACCGGTGGAGTAGATCAGCACGATGTCGCCGGCCTTGGCCGCATTGCCGGAGCCGACCAGCGTGTAGTCGGAGTTCTTCAAAATAACGCCGCCGTTGGAATCAAAGAACAGAGCCGGTGCCACTGAGGCGACAGTCGTCTTGAACGCTCCGCTGCCTCCGTTGGAATTCTTCACGACGACATCCGGCGTACCGGACGCCGCATCGGAAGGAACCTGCACCACCAGATAACCTGGCGTGACAACGACAAGCGGAGCAGCCTTACCGCCCACCGTGACCTGAGTGCCATTGTAGGAAACCGGGAACACTCCGCCAGAGGAAGACGCTTGCAGGTCGCCCGCAACCTTGATCAGGTTGGTGCCGAAGATGGTCATCAATCCGCTGGGCGCCACCGTTTTGAGGTTGGGATCGCTAACCGCGCTGATAACCGCGTTCACCGCCGGCAACGCCGCATTCACGGGCATTAGCTGAGACCGAACCGCGCCGCCGGGATTTACAGTGGTATGGAGGTTCACGTAGTGATTTTCAGGATTCTGCGCCAGCGAGTTTAAGGTTGCCAGTGCCGCGTCGCTATTGATGTTGACCACCTTGTAGATATTCGCCGAACCTGAGTCGGTTACCACGGAATTCGTTCCGCTCAGGCCCGTGTTAATTGTGACCGGTCCATTGTCGGCGGCCTTTCCATTGTGGATGTGGAGCCCGGTAAATGTGGTTGCGCCGGGGAACCGGGGATTCACGTCGAAGATCACCGTACCCGCCGCTGCCTGTCCATCGGGATTGCGGATGGTGTAGGCCGTTACGTTTGCCGCTGCGCTTGCGTCCAGACCCGCGATAGGGGGATTTTCATTAGACGTAAGCATGTTGACGGGAAAACGCATCCGGTCCGTGCGCCGCATTTGATCGCGAATCACGCCGCCCGGAAACACCGTGGTGTGGAGATTGATGTACGTTCCCGTAGGATTTGAAAACAGCGTGTTCAGCGTCTCCGCGGCTGCGGGGTTGCCGACGGGCACTTCCACGTCGTAGTGAAGATTACCGCCGCCGGGCGTGGCAGTCACCGCATTGGCCGCTCCATTAATCCCCGAGTTGATGGTGACAGGGCCATTCACAGCAGACGAGCCCTGGTGGATGTGAAACCCGGTGAACGTGGTGCGGTCCGTAAAGCCGGTATAGTTCACGTCGAAGGTAACCAGGCCGGACGTGAGAACGCCATCGGAATCGCGCGTTGCCAGAACAACCACACTGGCAATGCCGCTGCCGCCAGAGTCTACGGCCGGTATTTCATTCTTCGGACTCATTTGGCCCATCAGCACCAGCATCTCAGCGCGCTGCAACTGACCGCGAATCACACCTCCCGGGTTGACCGTCGTGTGCACATTGTAATAAAAGCCCGAGGGATTGGTGAGCATTCCGTTCACCGTATCCAGGCCGGCGGCATCCGTGGATGCCGTGAAGCCCTGGCGGATCAGAGAGCCCCTGCCCGTGGGGTCGTTCACCGAAGCGGCCCCGCCGCCTATGGTGGAGCTGATGGTGACCGGACCGTTTTCGCCCGCATTTCCCTTGTGAATATGCATGCCGGTGAATGTGACCTCCCCGGGAAACTGGTAACTCGCGTTGAAATCGGTGGAGGCGGAAACTACCTTGCCGCTGCTATCGCGGACCACATGCAACAAGACAGTCCCCATGCCGGAGGCGGCCAGCCCGGTGACCGCAGGCACCTCGTTCGCCGGCGAAAGAATCGCGCGGAATGCGATGGTCTCGGCGGTTTGCGCAACCAAGCCCATGGACATCGCAATCCATAACCCAAAAACTTTTTTCATTTTCGGAATACCCCTTTAATTGGAAATTTTC
>JANYCV010000371.1 GCA_025360145.1 Acidobacteriaceae bacterium | reverse complement strand
GAAACCAGGAATGGATTCCAGCTTGTCCAGTGTGCCGCCCGTATGACCAAGCGCACGGCCGGAAATCATGGGTACCACCACGCCCGCAGCCGCCGCCAGCGGTGCTGCAATGAGGCTGGTCTTATCGCCCACTCCACCGGTGGAGTGTTTATCCACCTTCATTCCTGGGATCGAAGACAGATCGAGCACTTCGCCCGACCGCATCATCGACTCGGTGAGTGAACTCACTTCGCGATCCGACATCCCCGAGAAGAATACAGCCATCAAAAACGCCGATATTTGATAGTCTGGAATTTCCCCCCGCGTGTATCCATCGATTACGAATGCGATTTCTTCGGCGCTTAACTCTTCGCCGTCTCGTTTGCGGTGAACTAGGTCTACAGTACGCATTATAAGTTTCTTAGGCTACACTATATATAGTTGAAAGTAAAGGACAGTAGAGCGGGCGCACGTCTCCCGTGCGGGCGAATTCCAACGGCCGGGCCGCCCGTAGTCCTGAAATCGGCTAACGTTACGGAAGAATCTCAGGTATCGGATACCTGTATTTTCCGTTGAAGATCTCGCCGAAGAGTTGCACCATCTCCTCGTGCAACGCCCCGTTGCCGGCCAGCAGGTGCGGTCCCTGCACGCTCGCCGGCGCGCCCCGCATGTCCGATGTGCGGCCGCCGGCTTCTTCAATCAAAAGCAGCCCGGCCGCCATATCCCAAGGGTTCAAACCGAATTCCCAGAATGCGTCCAGCCTTCCGCATGCCACGTAAGCCAGATCGATGGCAGCCGCGCCCGCGCGGCGCACGCCATGCGTGATCATGGCGAGCTGGTAATAGAAATGGATGTTGACGTTCAGATGCCGCTGGCGGCTGGGAAACCCGGTGGCCACCAAGCTGTCTTCCAGCGTCTGGGCTTTTGAAACTTGAATGCGCCGGTTGTTCAAATACGCTCCGCCCCCTTTTTCGGCGGTGAACAGTTCCTGGCGCGTCGGGTCGAAAACCACACCGGCGACGATTTCGCCAGCCTGCTCCAGCGCCAGCGTTACGTTGAATACCGGAAAGCCGTGAGCGAAGTTTGTGGTGCCATCCAGCGGGTCCACATACCAGCGGAATTCGGAGCTGCTCTCGTGCCCGCCGCCTTCTTCGGCGACAATGCCGTGCGATGGAAAGTGCGTGCGCAGCCGCTCCACAATCAATCGCTCGGAGGCACGGTCGGCTTCGGTCACCAAGTCGTGTTTGCCCTTTAATTCAAAGCCCACTTTCCGTTCCAAATAGTGGGACAGCAGCGCGCCGGACTCGCGCGCAATGTCCACCGCCGTTTCAAGGTAAGAAGGCATGCGGCTGTGTATCAGATCTCCGACAAATACTTGATGTCGTGTTTGAACAGAAACATATTAGGCGCGTCTTTGCGCGTAATCCGGATGAAGCTGTCGTCGTAGAACTCGATAACGCCCTCAATCTCTTCGTCGTTACTAAGACGAACCCGGACAGGTATCTGCTTTTCGGCAAGGTGTTTTAAATACACCAGCTCTTCGTACGTTTGTTCCGGAGCACGTGTTTTCGATTTACCGCCAGAGGAACTCATTAGTGGATGGCCTCTCCATAGTATCCATTCCGCGTGACAACCCGCAAATCCTTCTGCCTGGTGCTCACTTGAAGTGTGTGAAAACGATTTTTGGTCAGCGGAACGTTCTTCGGATAATAGCCGATCAGATACTGCGTCCGCAGCGCCCGCAGAATATCGTCAAAGGCGGCATCGAGCGCGGGGCCACCCGCCGGAACGAATACCTTCCCTCCGGTGGATTCGGCGAGTGTGGTCAACGCATTTTCGCCCCCGATGTTTCGGCCCGCATCGTTCGTAATCGGCATCACCAGAATTGCGTAGAACACCGCATCGGCTCGGTGAAGGTCCGCCAGCGCCTGGGGGTACGTGGTGGAACTGACGGTGTCGCCGCCATCGGTCACCATCACCATCACATGCCGGCCGTCCCGTTCCTCCAGGCTCCGCGAGCCAAAACGGATCGCATCGTACATCGAAGTGCCCGCTTCCGGCTTGAAGTTTTTCATCGCTCTTTCCAGGCTACCCAGGTTGCGCGTATAGCTCTGCTGCTCCACTACCTCCCAGTTGAAGCTGTACAGCGAC
>JANYCV010000368.1 GCA_025360145.1 Acidobacteriaceae bacterium | reverse complement strand
GCCGCTCTGATTGGTGATCAGGATCAGCAGGAATCCCGCTTGCTTGAGTTCGCGGAGGGCGGCTGGCACACCTTCAAAAACCTCGACTTGCGCGGGGTCGCGGCAGTAGTTGACCTCTTCCATTAAAGTGCCGTCGCGGTCCAGGAACACTGCCGGGCGTTGCATCGTATGATGTCTCAGGTTAACATCGGTCCACGTATAACTATGTCTGAATCACTTGACGGCGGGATGGCGCCAGTGGCCGCGGGCGAACGAATCGATGTAATCGATATCCTTCGCGGGATGACGCTGTTTGGCATTCTGATGGCCAACATGCGCGGCTTCAGTGCGCCCTCGCAGGTCTACTTCAACATCGGACGGATGTTCTCGGGCACCGCCGACTCGATCGCGCAGGGATTTATCGACTTCTTCGTTCAAGGCAAGTGCATCACCCTGTTCGCGGTTCTGTTTGGGCTGGGATTCGCGGTCCAGATGACGCGGGCTGAAGAGAGAGGAAAGTCCGTTTCCTTTTATCCGCGGAGGCTGGCGATTCTGTTTGTGATCGGGCTGATCCACGCGATGCTGATCTGGTGGGGAGATATCCTGGTGCCCTACGCGCTGATGGGGTTCGTGTTGCTGCTGTTCCGGAAGCGGCAGCAGAAGACGGTCGCGTGGTGGGCGATTTTCTTCTTCTGTAGCGAATTCCTGGTGACGATCGGCTTTGGAATCTGGTCGTATTTCCACCCGTCAGCGCCACCGCCTCCGCGAACGGTGGGGCTGACGCCGGAGATGATCCATGCGATTTCGGTCTATCGAGACGGCAGCTTTTTCGGAATGGCGCACTATCGGGTGCCGGATTGGTTCGGCACGAACTGGCCGCCGTGGTGGATGTTGACATTCATCCTGCCGCGATTCCTTGCGGGGCTGTGGGTGTGGCGCACGGGTTTGCTGAAGGATGTACAAGCGCATTTGCCGATGATCCGGAAGGTCTGCGTTTGGTCACTGACGATTGGGCTGGCATGCGACGCAGCGATGGCTTATTTCAAGTACGTCGCGCCACCACCGCGCGGGGTGCCGAGTTTGCCGGGATTGTTGAACCAGACTTCGCATACTGTGTCGCTGCCCGCGCTTGCCTGTTTCTACGCTTGTGTGGTCTTGCTGTTGGTGCAGAACGCGGACTGGAAACGGCGGTTGGCTCCGTTTGGCGCTGTGGGCAGGACGGCGCTGACCAACTACCTGCTGCAATCTTTGATCTGCACCTGGTTTTTTCACTGGACGAAGCTCTACGGGAAGGTGGGGCCGGCGATGGGATTGATCCCAACCGTGGTGCTGTTCGGCATTCAAGTCCTGGTGAGCGCCTGGTGGTTGCGCCGATTCCAGTTCGGTCCCGTGGAGTGGGCTTGGCGGTCGCTCACTTATGGAGTGGCGCAACCGATGCGGCGATCAGACAAGCATCTTCTTCACCACGTTGCCGGCAACGTCGGTTAACCGGAAATCGCGCCCCATGTAGTGGTAGGTCAGCTTGGTGTGATCGAAACCGAGACACTGCATGGCGGTGGCTTGCAGATCGTGCACATGGACTTTGTCCTCGGTGATATTAAAGCCGAGATCGTCGGTTGCGCCTACTACTTGACCGCCCTTGATTCCGCCGCCTGCCATCCACATGCTGTAGGCGATGGGATGATGATCGCGGCCGGCGTTGTCCGGGTCCGATGTGTTCCGGATTTCAACCATGGGCGTGCGGCCGAATTCGCCGCCCCAGATTACCAGCGTGCTATCCAGCAGGCCGCGCTGTTTCAGATCCTTTAACAGAGCCGCGGCGGGTTGATCGGTGATGTCGCAGTTCTTCTTCAGGCCCTTGTTCAAGTTGGTGTGCTGGTCCCAACTGGCGTGCATCAACTGTACGAAGCGGACGCCTCGCTCCACCATGCGGCGGGCCAGCAGACAGTTGGTGGCGTATGGGCGGGTTAGCTCGTTATTCATCCCATACATTTCCAGCGTGGCCTTTGACTCTTTCGAGAAATCGGTTAACTCGGGGCCGGCGGTTTGCATGCGGAAGGCCAGCTCATACGAAGCGATGCGTGAGGCGATCTCCACGTCCCCGGTATCGGCCAGGTGTTCTTCGTTCAGATCCTTGAGGGCATCCAGGCCGGCTCTTTGTGTTTCCGGCGTTACTCCGTCCGGGTTATTGAGGTAGAGAATGGGCTCGCCGCCGCTGCGGAATTGGACACCTTGATAGGTGGATGGCAAGAAGCCGCTGGAGAAGTTCGATGCGCCTCCGCTGGTTCCTACGCCGGAACTCAGGACGGCGAATCCGGGCAGATTCTTCGACTCGCTGCCCAGGCCGTAAGTAGCCCATGCGCCGAAGGTCGGGCGGCCGAATTGGACCGAGCCGGTCATCAGAAGAAGCTGGCCGGGGTGGTGATTGAAAGCGTCCGTGTACATGGAGCGGATGAGGCAAATGTCGTCGGCGCGCTCGGCGGTATGGGGCAGGTAGTCGGAAAATGTCGTTCCGCATTTGCCGTAGGGTTTGAAAATGCGCGGGCTGGCGAGGACTGCCGCGGTGGGCTTGATGAAGGCCAGTTTCAGGTCTTTGGTCATCGACGGCGGTAGAGATTTGCCGTGCCATTTTTGCAGCTCGGGCTTGGGGTCGAAGAGGTCGATCTGGCTGGGGCCACCTTCCATGAACATGAAGATAACGTTCTTTGCCTTGGCGGGGAAGGGCGACTTTTTCGGCGCGAGCGGATTGTTGTCCGTTGCGCCGTGGAGCAGATCGGCCAGGGCCATTGTGCCCAAGCCGCCCGCGCAGTTGCGCAGAAAATTACGGCGGCTCTGGATCATGCGGAATTGTTCGAAGGTCATTTTTATTCCCTTGTGATGAACTCGTCTAGATTGAGAAGCACGCGGCTGACCCCGACCCACGCGGCGGCTTCAGCGGAGTTTGTGCCATCGGGTGCTACCGGGAAAAGGGACGTAACCGCCTTGGGGTCCTTCTTCAAAATGCTCAACTGCCGATCGAAGTATTTGCTGAGCCGTTCCTTCTCCTGCTGGCTCGGCTTGCGGGAGAGG
>JANYCV010000350.1 GCA_025360145.1 Acidobacteriaceae bacterium | reverse complement strand
TTCAGACAGGCATCATCGACAGCCCGATCCTGGGCGCGGAAGGAAATCGGGAATTTCTCCTGCATGCAAGCCACTGATTCAATCGGCAAGGTCGGAATCATCTCAAAGCCCGGCGTACAGCAGGCATACGCGCTGGTGCCGAGGATTCTCGAATTTTTGCAGCAACGTCACATCGCGGTGCGCTATGATTTTCAAACCGCTACGTATGCGGGACGCAGCGACGGTCATTCGCGCGAACTCGTCCCGGATGAAAGTGAGCTGATTGTCGTGCTTGGCGGCGATGGCACGCTTCTTTCGGCAGCCCGCGCCATTGCCGGCCGTCAGATCCCGTTATTTGCCGTGAATCTGGGCGGCCTGGGTTTCCTTACCGCCATTACCGTTGAAAACCTGTTTCCGGAATTGGAGCGTGCCTTCCAAGGCCAGCATCGCATTGCCCAGCGCCGGATGCTGCATTGCGAATTGTGGCGCGAAGACCGCATGGTGGCCGAGTACGAAGCATTGAATGATGTGGTGGTGAACAAAGCCGCACTGGCTCGCATGATCGATCTGGATACTTATGTCGATAAGCACTTCGTCTGCACCTTCAAGGCGGACGGCTTGATTGTGGCTACGCCCACCGGATCGACGGCGTATTCGCTTTCGGCAGGCGGCCCCATTGTTTTCCCGACGGTGACCGCGCTTTGTATCACGCCGATTTGTCCGCACATGCTGACGAACCGGCCGGTGATTGTGCCCGATGAAAGTGAGATTCAAATCGTATCGCTTGCGGACAACGAATCCGCTTATTTGACGGTGGACGGGCAAGTGGGCGAGCCGCTGATGCGTAACGACGTTGTGCTGTGCAAGCGATCGGAAAGGTCGCTGTATCTGATCCGGCCGCCGAAGATGATGTTCTTCGATGTGTTGCGTGAAAAACTAAGTTGGGGAGAGAGATGAAACGCCTTTCGCTTACCGCATGGATCTTTATTGCCATGGTGCTCGGCATCGCATTGGGCATCGCCTCTCCGGGTGCTAATGGAATTGCGGTGCAGTTGGCGCCCATCAGCAATATCTTTCTGCGGCTGATCAAGTCCATCATCGCTCCGCTATTATTCGGCACGCTGGTGGCTGGTATTGCGGGAACGGGCAGTGTGAAGGCGATGGGACGCATCGGCGCCAAGGCGCTGCTGTATTTTGAAATTGCGACGACGATTGCGCTGTTTCTCGGTCTCGGTATGGTGAACCTGATTCGCCCTGGCGACGGCCTGAAGATTGAGCGGAGCGCGGCTGAATTGAACCTGCCGGCGGCGTCTATGAAGATCGGAGACATTCTGGAGCACACCTTCCCCACAAGCGTGTTCGACTCCATGGCGCGCGGCGATGTGCTGCAGTTGGTTGTCTTCTGCTTCCTGTTCGGGACGGCCTGCGCGGCAGTGGGGGCGGCGGCAAAACCGGTGGTGCAGTTCGCGGAATCGGTGGCTGAGGTGATGTTCACGTATACAAAGTACGTGATGTATCTGGCGCCGCTGGGGGTGGGCGCGGCCATCGCGGTCACGGTGGGAAGCAAAGGGATCGGCGTGCTCTTCAGCTTAGGAAAACTGGTTCTTACTCTCTATGGCTCGCTGCTGATTTTCGTGGTGGTGGTGCTGGGCGGCATCATTCTGCTGACGCGAATTCCGCTGAAGCGTTTCATTGCGGCGGTGCGGGAACCATGGATCATCGCATTCTCCACGGCATCCAGCGAGGCGGCACTGCCCCTGGCGATGAAGAACATGGAGAACTTCGGAGTGCCGAAACATATCGTGGCATTCGTGATTCCGACCGGTTACAGCTTCAATTTAGATGGGACCACGATGTATTTGGCGCTGGCATCGGTATTCATCGCCCAGGCGGCCGGCGTACAGATGGGGTTTGGCCAGCAGTTGATCATGATGTTGACGCTGATGCTTACCAGCAAAGGCGTTGCCGCGGTGCCGCGCGCGTCTCTGGTAATTCTGGCGGGTACGCTGACTACGTTCAATTTGCCGCTTGAGGGCATCGCGGTAATTCTGGGCGTGGATGCCATTCTGGATATGGCCCGCACGTCGGTCAATGTTTTGGGGAACTGTCTTGCATGCGCGGTGGTGGCGCGGTGGGAAGGTTATTCGTTTACCGAAGACGGGAGACAGAGCGCGGCCCTGTCTCCCCAGGAAGTTATACTGTAGCGGCGGTGAGGCCGGCCTTCAGGTACCACGGCTTGGCGGGCTTGATGGCTTCATTCACGGCGTTGATGTTCTTGACGCCCTGATCGCTAAGCCAATCTTCCAACGCTTTCGCACCCTGCTTGGCATACACTGGAATGGCTTCTTTCCAGGTGGCGCGTCCACAGAGAACGCCGGAATAATTGGTGCCGGCCTCGGCGGCCATCCGCAATTCCTCTACAAACTGCGCATTGCCAACACCCGCGCTGAGATAAATGAACGGCTTGGTGGCGATGTCCGCCGCTTCGCGGAACAGGGCCTTGGCTTCTTCCTGCGAATAGGCTTTTTGGCCCTTGTAGACCGAACTGCCCTCGACGTACACGGCGTTGATGGGCACTTCCACCTTCAGCATGTCGACGTTGTACTGCGGTTTGGAAAATTCCCGCATCGCGCCCATCACTACTTGCGGCTTGATCTTGGCGTACTCAAATCCCTTCTCGTCACCGCCCTTTGGATCGTAGCCGATGAATTCGAGGAAGAATGGAATCTCGTAGTATTCGCACTCCGCGCCGATGCGCTCTACGAATGCATGCTTGATGTCGTTGATCTCCGCGCTGTCGAACGGAGTGTAGTAGATCAGGATTTTCACTGCGTCCGCGCCCCAATCGACAATGCGCTTCGCGGAAACGTGGGG
>JANYCV010000348.1 GCA_025360145.1 Acidobacteriaceae bacterium | reverse complement strand
CCGAGAGCGATAGCAGAGCATACCGTGAACAGCGCCCCGAAGAGGATGTACACGGCCTGAGGCATCTAGGGCACGAATCCGGCGGTAGTGAGAATAAAGCCGAACGTCGCCTTATCAGCCGGTGCGACCCATAACTTGTCGATCTCCATCACCACAACGTTTTCCGCCTTCGCGTGCAGCCAGGCTTCGGGCACGGGCTTTTCAAAGTGCTGGTAGCCCGACTTCGAGTAAGTGGCCTTGTCCAGCAGATGGTCGTTGATGGTGACGGAGATGGTAACCGGGCCGGTCTGTTGAAAGGTGAGATCGGCAATCGTGAAATCGGAGGAAAACTTCTGCCCCTTAGTCGATTTGACCAGGAACATCATGGTGGGCCGTTGCTGTGTCCAACGCCACGTTCCGCCCTGCAGTTCCTGGCTGATATCGCGGATGAAGTGGCTTGGCGCCCATGGCTCGTTCATCCTGATGAACGCCTTCAGTGGACTCGGATCCTCCACGCTTAACGGTTTGCGCTGATCCGGCGGCGCATAGGTGTCCTGAATCCCCACGCACGCTGCCATCGCAAGCGCCAACAGAAGTGCCGCGGCTAGTTTCATACAGCGTCGGAAACACTGGAGAATGTAAAGTTCGATGCCTGCACTGGCGGCGCGATCATGCCGTCGCCTTCCGAGCCAACGATGCGTTGCGCGGTCCCCAGCCGTGTGATGTTTTGAAGCAGACGGACCGGGCTTTCATTAAAACGGAAATTCACTACCGGCTGCGTAACCTCGCCGTTCTCGATGAGGAAGAGTCCGTCGCGAGTCAGGCCGGTCACCTGCATGGTCTGCGGGTTTACGGTCCGGATATACCAAAAGCGGGTCACCAGCAGGCCGCGATCAGTAGCCTTAATCAGGTCCGCGAGAGATGCCGCGGTGCCGTCCAGAATCAGATGGCTGAATCCGCCGCTCGGCTCCTTTCCACTCTTCATCGCCCAATAGCGATCATAGGCCAGACTCTTCACCACGCCATTCTGTATCCAGGTGTTAGCGCGCTGCGGCAGGCCACTCTGCGACCAGAGCGAGGTTGGAAAACGCCGGTCGTCGGGTGCGCTGCGAAGCGTAACAATCTCCGGAAACATTTTCTCACCGAGTTGTGTGCCGCCGCCTTTTTTAGAAAGGAACGAACGGCCCTCTTCGGCAGCGCGCGCGGAGAATCCGAAACCGAGCAACTGGACCAGATCGCCCACGGCCGTTGATTCAAGCACAACCGTGTATTTGCCCGGCTCCAGGCGCACCGGCTTTTTCCACTTCAGGCATTTTTCCACCGCGCGTTCGCCCAGTTCCGCGCCCTTGATCTCGCGGATGCGCACTGCGGGGTGCGAGCTCCAACCGGAACTGCTGCCGTCTGCGGCACGAACCGTGGTGCTGAACTCCGCATCGGTCCAGCGTTGATATCCGAAGTTGCCGCGCTTGTTCGCGATTGACGAAATCTCCGCAGTGCGGTTGAACAGCCCGGCGGCGACCAGTCCTTTGGAAGAGGCCGCATCGATCACGGCCTTTACCTGCGGCACCAGGATCGGAGAGCGAGCGCGGCTGGTATCTTCATCCCAATTGGATGCATCTGCGTACTTCTGCGGCCCGATGGATTCTACGTACTCCTGATTGGGCGGTGAGACAGCGGCCAGTTCTTCCGAACGGGCCACCGCCGCCTTGAGTGAGGCGTCGTCCAGATCGTTAACCTCCGCCATGCCGGTCTTTTGATCGCGGGTGGATGAGATGACGAACTCGCGCTTGTTGGTGAATCCGGACGTCGTGACGCCGTTATTTGCAAACCGGATAAACACATCCTCGCTTTCGCTGATGGAGACTGTGCAATCGGGGAATTTCGAGAAGGCCAGAATCTTCTCGCTCAGTTTTTGTGCCTGTTCGCGTGTCAGCATGGGCATCCTAGTCCGTCTGGATCACGTTGACCTGCCGGAACCGGGCAGGAGAACATCCATGGCTCACGGCGTTGATTTGCGTGGGTTCGCCTTTGCCGTCGCGATTGGATCCATACATCTGCCAGTAACTCCGGTTAGCGATGGAGTCGCAGCTTTGCCAGAAATCAGTGGTGCGGGATTGGTAGGCAACCTGCGAGAGCATGCCAGTCTTTTTACCGCCCTTAATCTCCCAGAACGCATCGCCGCCGAA
>JANYCV010000338.1 GCA_025360145.1 Acidobacteriaceae bacterium | reverse complement strand
GCGCGCCGGCGGGGACTGTTACGTTTACCTGATAGAGGCCGGGGTATTGCGGGGAGAGCCCTTTGTAGAGGGGTTTTGCGGACACGCCGCCGAAATACACGTTGATCGCGGCCGCGGTGTCGGTAAGAATATTGGGCGGAGCCCCGTCGGCTACGCTGGGCGTCACGGTGCCCAGGCCGGTGAGGAAGATCAGAATTGTTTCGCCGATTCTGGCGGGTTTGGCGGCGTTCACCAGCGTGAAGTCGGCGTGGAGGACTGCGCCCGGGCCGATTCCCGCTGACGGGACGGTGAAAATGCCGGGACTGGTTTTTGCTACCGGAACCGTCACGGTGTTGGATCGGGTTCCGTTGTTGTTCACTACGATTGCCGCTGCGGGCCCGGCGGTGTTGAATGGCACCAGGACGCTGATCTGCGTCGCGCTCACTGCGTAAACAGGGGCTTTCGTGTTGTTGATGGTCACCTCTACGCCGGACAGAGACGTGCCGTAGGTGGTTCCACCGGCCACGTCGGTCTTGCCGCTGAGACCGCTTCCGAACAGCGTAATGAATTCGCCCGGGGACACGGATGCGCCCACCGGGGCGAAGCTGGCTGCGTTCAATACTCCTTGCGGATTCAGGAACACACCGGTGCCGGTTGGCGACGGGGCGCGGATGCCGAAGTAGATCTCATACACCCCGGTTGCGGTCCCTGCTGCGCCCGATCCGGCATACGCCTGGCCGGCTGCGCCTACTGCGAATGAGTTTAGATCCGGACCACTGGCGCTGCCGTCGGCGGTAACTGTGTAGGCGTTGACGGCGGTGAAATCGACGGGGCCGGCTGAGGTGCGGACTCGCTTGGATACCACCAGCTTGCCTTGTCCACCGGATTTGGCCGATCCGGCGGAGGCGTTGAAGTCACGCTCGAAGCGCAGGCTGCCGGTGAAGTAGAGATCGCTCAGCGTGGCGTTTGAAGCTGTTGCGGCCAGGGCTTTGACGCCGATGATCAGATCCTGGCCGCCGCCGGCGATGAATACATTTCCATCCTGAGAAACATAGAGAGTTTTGGCTCCGCTGACCAGTTGCGCGGAGGAGGCCGCGCCGCCCGGAATTGGGAAATTCGCTGTGCCGGTTCCGTCGCTCGCTACCGTATAGGTGGCTCCGGCGATGGTCTGCGTAATGGTTTGCGTACCTAAATTCGCAGCTTGGCCGGTGACGTTGATTGTGCCGAAGCCGCCGGAGCTGGCGGTCGCTTTGAAGAACGCATTCCTTACGAAGGCGGCGGAAGCGTTTTGAAAATCGAGGCTGCCGACCCAATAAGTTCCGCTGAGATTGGCGGACGCAGCCGTGGGCGCGGGGACGGCGATCAGCAGGTCGTAGGTGCCGGTTCCGGCGTCCGTGGTGGAGGCAATGAAAGCTCCCTGGCCTAAGCGGGCGTTCATGTTCACGGTGGTCTGCTGAGGATTTGAAATCGTAACTAAGCCACTGGCTTGCACGGAGTAGGTTCCGGTGCCGGCCAGCGTGACAGGGCCTGCACTTCCGATCTCCTGCTGGCCGGTGAAGGTGAATGCGCCGTTGCCGTCAAAGCTGGCCGATCCGGTTAGGGCACGGGAGCTTTGAATGGTGGAGGGGCCGGATACGGTTAGTTGAAGATGACGGAAAAAGTATTTGCCGGCGAGGGAACGGTTGTCGAGCGTTTGAGAATAAGAAACGCCGATTAGTGAAAATAGCAGGATCGCGAGTCGGTTAGGCATTAGTAGTTGTCCTTTAGTGTAAACGCGGACGCTCCTGAATAGTTTCCCTCACGGAAACGGAAAAACTGCCGATTATCAGACTGACGAGCAACTCGCCGGAGAAGCGCGGGTTAGTCTGAACAGTGAGACGAGAATCCAGTATGGCTAACAAAATACGTGAAAAAATCGTAATCCTATTTGGCGCGATGACATTGTTGCCTTTTTTAATTCAGGCTCAGCCGCTGGCGCAGGTTGACGGCGGAGATATTCCCGAAATCAAGGTGGAGCATCCGGAATGCGTCTACTTTGGCCCGAAGCACGATCAGATCATGAAATCCGGGATAAGCGGAGTGCGGACGGAGAACAATGCGCTATCGGAACTGACGGACCGGGTGACGCAGTTGATGACGTCGAGCGACGATTCCGGTGGCGGCATTCGAGAGATTGTGCCGGGGGGCAGCCGCACCAATACTTATCAGCGGGCGGGCAGCAAGGGGACGATTGACCGCTATTTGTATGCGGCGATGCAGCAGGCCGGGGTGACGCCCGCGACTCGGACGAACGACTACGAGTTTATCCGGAGAGCGACGCTGGATCTGACGGGACGCATCCCGACGCCGGATCGCGTGCTGAGCTTCGCTGCGGATACTTCTGTCAACAAACGGGCGGCGTTGATCGATGAACTGCTGGCGAAGCCGGAGTGGGTGGATAAGTGGGTGATGTATTACGGCGATCTGTTCAACAATACGACTAACAATACGGCTACCGGGGTTATCCGCTACGCGGACGGCAGGAACGCGTTCTATGCGTGGCTGAAGCAGTCGATCGCGGCTAACCGGCCGTATAACAGCATTGCGTCCGATTTGATTTCCGTGCAGGGGACCAACAGCTACGACCCGGCGCAGGGGCAGTTGAACTGGATTGTGAATGGGCTGGTGACGAACGGGCCCACGCAGGATGCCTATGACCAGGAAGCGGCGAACACGGCCGAGACCTTTCTGGGGATCTCCCATCTGAATTGCACGCTTTGCCACAACGGCCGCGGGCACCTCGATTCGTTGAGTTTGTGGGGCAAGAATCAGAGCCGCACGTCGAGCTGGGGACTGGCGGCATTCTTTGCGAAAACGGTGATCGCGCGGACTGCGGTGGATGCGGCGGTGAACAATCAACCCTACTACTGGCGCGTGGATGACAGCGGCAGAAACGATTATCAGTATGGGACGGTGACGGGGAACCGGCCGGCGCGCTGCATGAACAATCTGCCTCCGGTGACGGTGAACAACGTGCTGAGCTGTAATTGCGCCGATGGCAGCGCCCCGGCTGTGACCAATGGGCGGCCGAGCTGCCGGACAGGATTCGGGACGGCTACGCCGGTGTATCCGTTCAGCGGACGGGCGCCGGCAGCGGGAGAGAGCTACAGAGCCGCGCTGGCGAGGGAAGTGACTTCGGACTTCCAGTTCGCGCGCGCATCGGTGAATTACCTCTGGAGAGAATTCTTCGGACGCGGCATTGTGGATCCTCCGAATCAGTTCGACTTGGCGCGGCTGGATCCGGACAATCCGCCGCCGGATCCGTGGACGCTGCAACCTTCGAATCCACAGTTGTTGAATGCGCTGGCGCAGGATTTCATCAACAGCGGGTACGACTTGAAATCACTGATGAGGCAGATCGCGAATTCGGACGCCTATCAACTTTCCTCGCGCTATAGCGGCACTGCGCCGGATGAGAGACTGTTCGCGCGGAAATTGGTCCGGCGGTTGTGGGGGGAAGAAATTCACGACGCGATTGCGCAGTCGAGCAATATTCTGCCGGTTTACAGAATTGGTTCGGTGCCGAGCGGTCCGCTGACCTGGGCGATGCAATTCCCCGAGCCGCGGAACATGCCTGGCGGGACGACGACCGCGTTCCTGGATAGCTTTCTGAGAGGCAATCGCGACGAGGAAGACCGGAGGGGCGATCCGGCGTTGACCCAGGCATTGAACCTGATGAACGACAGCTTTGTGATGACGCGCGTTCGAGCCAGCGGGACTGGCGCTTCGGCGAGCTTGCTGGCGAAGAGCCTTCCCATGGCGGACGATCAACTGGTGGATAATCTGTTCCTGAACGTTCTGTCGCGGTATCCGGGCGAGGACGAGAAGAAGACGGCGCTGGCCAATCTGGCTTCGGGATCGGGCGCGGCGGGACGGCAACAGAAGGCCGAGAATCTGCTCTGGTCGCTTTATAACAAAGTCGACTTCATCTTCAACTACTAGAGAGGACGCTATGTACGGACAGCATAAATTCGAGCAGTACATCAAGGCCAATCCGCAGCACCGGCATAAGAATTTTTTCGATCGTCCTCACTGGACGCGGCGGAACTTCTTTCAGATTTTGGGCTCGGGTGTGACAGCGTCCTTTCTGGCAGGCCGGGCGCATGCGGAAGGGTTGTCGCAGGCGGCGGTGACGCCGGTCAACAAGGCGAAGAACGTGATTTTCGTCCTGCTGACCGGGGCCCCTTCGCATACCGATACTTTCGATTTGAAATTCCTGGACGGGACGACGCCGGCCGATTTCAATCCTACGAAGTATGGGGATATTTTGTGGCCGGCGGGGCTGCTGCCGAAGTTGGCTACGAAGCTGCCGGACATTGCGATTGTGCGGTCGCTGCGGGCTTGGGCGCTGGTGCATAGCCTGGGGCAGACATGGCAGCAGATTGGGCGGAATCCGGCGGCGGCGCTGGGGGACATTGCGCCGAATATCGGCAGCATTGTGGCGTTGGAGAAAGAGAAAGAACGGACGGTGAACCAGGTTTTTCCGTCGTTTCTAGCGCTGAATTCGGCGCAGGGCGTGGGTTCCGGGTATCTGTCGTCGAAGTACGCGCCGTTCAAGATTAATCCAGTGGCTGCTGGGTTATCGAATGTGACGAATGTGGATGGGCAGGCGCGGTTGAACGACCGGTTTGCGCTGTTGCATTCGCTGGACGATCCGCTGCGGCAGGCGCCGTCTCCGCTGGGGAAGCCGATGGAGGATATGGACAGCTTCTATGCGGCGGCAAAGGGGCTGACTTATAACTCGACGGTGGATACAGCGTTCCGGTTCAGTGCGGCGGACAGCGCGCGGTACGGGAACAGCGGATTCGGGAATGCCTGTCTGGTGGCGAAGCAGGTGCTGGCGGCGAACCAGGGGACGCGGTTTATCCAGATCAGCTATGGCAGTTGGGACATGCACATCAACATCTACGACAAACAGGTGAATCCGCGCGGTAGCCTCTATGCGCTGGGCACGCCCCTGGACGATGGTGTTTCCGCGCTGCTGACCGATTTAAAGGCGGCTGGGCTGCTGGACAGCACGCTGGTGGTGATAGTGGGCGAGTTCGGGCGGACTGTGGGCAAGTTGAATCCGGGGGGCGGGCGCGATCATTTTCTGCAGCAGTTTGTGATGTTCGCCGGGGCTGGGGTGAAGGGCGGCCGGGCGATCGGGTCGACGAATGCGGACGGGTCGGCTACGGTGGATCCGGGCTGGTCGCAGGGGAGAGATGTGAAGCCGGAAGATATTGAGGCTACGATCTATTCGGCGATGGGGATCGATTGGACTTACGTGAACTACAACGATCCGTTTCACCGGGGCTTTGAGTATGTGCCAGGCGGGAAGGATGGTGTTTACGCGCCGATCAATGAGCTTTGGGGGTAAGCCAGAGCCGTCGCGGGCGTCCGCCCTGCCAGGCTATGAGGTGCCTGGGGCTTCATTTAGTGATGTAATGGATGCTGTGAAAATCATCGGTATCGAAACATACATTGCTGGGAACCCCTGGAAGAACTGGCTGTTTGCCAAAGTCATCACGGACGAAGGTACGTACGGTATTGGCGAAGGGACTCTGAACGCTTTTTCAAAGACGATTGAAGCGGCAATCCATGAGCTGAAGCCGTTCATCATCGGGATGGACCCGTTCCAGATTGAGACGATCTCGCAGCGGTTAATTCGGGATGTGTACTCCGAGGGCGCGCAGATTCATATGTGCGCGGTGGCCGCGATCGAGATCGCCTGCTGGGACATCATCGGCAAGGTCTGCAATCAACCCATCTACAATCTGTGGGGCGGAAAGTGCCACGGGAAGCTGCGCGCTTATGCGAACGGGTGGTATCGTGGCCCGCGCACGCCGGAGTCGTTTGCCGAAAAGGCGAAGGGCGTGGCCAAGCGCGGATACACGGCGCTTAAGTTCGATCCGTTTGGAAGCACGTGGCGGACGCTGTCGCGCGAGGAGTTCGACCTGAGCCTCGACATCATCACGGCCGTGCGCGAGGCGGTTGGACCTTCAGTGGATCTGCTGATTGAGGGGCACTGCCGGTTTAACGTCCCAACGGCGGTGGAGTTTGCCGAAGCGATGCATTCGCAGCGGCCGGTTTGGTTTGAAGAGCCGGTGCCGCACAACAATACGGCCGCGATGGTGGAAGTGGCGCGGAGAAGTCCGGTGCCAATCGCCACCGGGGAAAGCCTGTCGAGCAAGCAACAGTTCGCCGATTTGCTGAAGCACGATGTGGTTCATTTCCTGCAACCGGAGCCGTTGAATCTAGGTGGTCTTTTCGCGGCGCGGAAGATTGCCGATATGGTGGATGCGCACTTCGGAATGATTGCGCCGCACAGCGCGCAGGGTCCGGTGTGTTCGGCGGCTTGTGTGCAGTTGAACGCATCGCTGCCGAACTTCTTCATTCACGAAATTTTCGATGAATTCAATGAGCCTTGGGAAAAGGACATTGTGACGAATGGGGTCCACGTGGTGGACGGATACATCGAAGTATCAGACCGGCCGGGGTTGGGGATCGACTTGAATATCGAAGAGATCCTGAAGCATCCCTACCAACAGGAAAATCATATTCCGCTGTTCCGGACGGGCTGGGAGACACGGGAGAAGGTGCAGTACTAACGCGGCGCGTGGACGGGAACACCCGCTCTTAGCAACACCGACGCCACTTCGCTGGGATTCATGCGGGTGGCGTCGTATTCCACGGTGAGGGCGGCGAGAGACGGCGCGACGGCGATTCGTTCGATTCCGTAGACCGCGTTTGCCTTTGCGATGTTCTCCATCAGAACCTCATCGAGCGGGCGGGCGAGATCAAAATGGATTTGGATTTTGGTCATTGGGATTGTTCCTCATGATACTATTGCTGCCGGATCTTCCAAAGTATCTGGCGGAAGATGCCGAGCCAGACGAAGGCGTCGCGGGCGGTGAGGTTAAGGCGTGCGATCATGCGGCGGACTTTGTTCTCCGTGGATTCGGCGATACGCGGGTTGAGGTAGCCGGATTCGCGGAGGAGGTCCAGCAGCAGATCGGTGAAGCGGCCGGTTTGTCCGGCGTCGGCGCGGGCGATGCTGGAAGGCACTTTGGTTTCGAATTCCGTTTCGCGAATCAACTCATAGAGGCAGAGGGCCACGGCCTGGCCAAGATTCATGGACTCGTGTTCCTGGCGGGTGGGGATGCGCATCAGCCAGTGGCAATGGGACATCTCATCGTTGGTGAGACCGAATTTTTCCGAACCGAAGAGAATGGCGACCGGGCCGGACTCCATGGCGTGACGGATCAGTGTGCCGCCGTATTCGAGCCGGTAGAGAGGGTGCTGTAGTTCGCGGTGCCCTAAAGAGGTAGTGCCGACTACCAGGGTGCAATCCTTCACAGCATCGCCTACACTGTGATATTGTTCACTGCTAGACAGGATGGCCGAGGCTTTTACGGCGGAGCGTGCCTCCTGGTACGCGACGTCATATGCGTTGACTACACGCAGATGGGAAAACCCGAAATTGCTGATGGCGCGGGCGGCGGCGCCGATGTTCAGGGGATTACGGGGCGAGCTCAGAATGATGCGTAGTGAATCGCGGCTTGCAGTCATTGAAAAGTGTTGTACGAAAAATCTATCCTTAATCATTATTACGGACCGCATTGGGCTATGACGAGAACCGCAACGGCTGTGCAGAATCGGAAGTTCACGCAGAATCGTCTTCTACAGTATCTGACGGCGATTTACTTGACGATGTGGGTCGCGATGGCGATTTCTCCGGTGGACCGGATGGACTGGCTGCTGGAGAATTTGCTGGTATTCGTATTCTGCGGCGCGGCTATCTCATCGGTGAAGCGCTTCCAGCTCTCTGACCTGTCGTATCTGCTGCTGTTTGTGTTTATGACGCTGCACGCGATTGGAGCGCATTACACCTACGGGCAGGTGCCGCTGGGGTATTGGATCCGGGATGAATTCGGCTGGAACCGGAATGATTTCGACCGCATTGCGCACTTTGCCTACGGGCTGCTGTTTGCTTATCCGATTCGCGAGATCTTTGTCCGGACGCTGGCGGTGAAGGGATTTTGGTCTTATTTCCTGCCGGTGGATGTGATTCTTGCGACCAGTGCATTCTTTGAGTTGCTGGAAGCCTGGATTGCGCAGATGGTGAAGCCGGAACTGGCCAGTAAATATCTGGGATCGCAGGGTGATTTGTTCGATGCGCAGAACGACATGGCAACGGCGCTGATGGGGGCGATTGTGGCGATGGCTTACACGGCGTGGCTAGACCGGCGCGAGGGCGTGGCGGCTCTTTAGCGGATCAATGTCTCCGGTGTCGCGGGGAAAGGGTGGCGGGTTTAGCGCATCACAATTAGGACTATCGGCTTCGGTCGTGTCCCCTCTTAGAGTTGACGACTGGC
>JANYCV010000500.1 GCA_025360145.1 Acidobacteriaceae bacterium | reverse complement strand
GGTTTGCCTGGCTGATATCCCACAGGCAACCACAACATCCCTTCGATTTCCAGGCCGTCGCGTGATTTCCACTTGACTACTTCCGATGAAAAACCAGGCATCCGTGCAAGTTCGTCGAACACGCGGGTCAACTGCCGGGGCAATTTACCCTCAAGGAGCGTCACCTCGGGCGGGTGCGTGCGGCTGACCTGCAAAAATATGGCGCGGACCAGGTCCGGGGTGAAACTAGCGGCCCCGGAGATATTCCCGGCAAGCGTAGTTGTGCGGTCCGATTCAATATCATGGCGGATCAGGAAGTCTCGCACGCCGATGCCCGCCGTGTAAATCAGAGCGTGTGAATCCGGAGCCCAAGCGAAGGAATTTCCACCGCGAAAAACATCTTCCGGATGACCACGGGTGATGTAGCGAATCGCTCCGCCGGCGGCAGAGACCACGCCAACGTCACGCCTCTCGAAATAATTCGAGGAGCCGCCCTGGGAGTGGAATGCGATCCAGTTTCCGTCCGGCGAGTAGGAAGGGTCCGCATCACGGCCCGGTTGAACCACGAGCGGCTTTACCGCGCGAGTTTTCAGATCGACGGTGTATAAATCGGATTGCAGAGAATCCTGGTTGAGCGGTGTGGCATGTGCGGCGTAGACGGCTTGCTGGCCGCTTGGGGATAGCGCGAAAGATGTAACGTGCATCTTGCCTTGAGTGATACGGAGTGCCACGCTGGAGTCAATCGCCTGCCAGTAGAGGCGAGAGTAGCGGCTGTACTTTCCAGAGACCTCCGGGTCTGGCGCCGGTTCGGCATCGGCTGCTAAAAATCCGATGGCGCGACCGTCTGGCGACCAAACAAACGATCCTACCGGTGATGCCGGCCTCGTGAACTGGCGGAGGTTACCTGAGCGCGTGTCCAGCAAAAATACTTGTGCCGCGCCATCGACGTTCGAAAGGAAGGCAAGCAGCTTGGAATCGGGAGACCAGCGCGGGCGGCGGCCCTCGTGTACCAGCTTCGCGCTGCCGCCGGCGATGGGCGATTGATAAACCCGGCCCTGCTGCACGTAGGCGTACATCTGTCCATCCGGACGGATTTGCGGATCACTGAGCAGGGGAAGATTCAGCAACCCTTCGATAGTCCATACAGCGAGCAGCAGACTAAACAAGGATTTCCGTGATCGGCTTCCCGTAATCGACTTCGATCCGTTTGCGGCCGGGTACATCAAGCCGCTTCGGATCGATTCCCAGTTGGTGAAGCACGGTGGCGTGGATGTCCGTCACATAGTGGCGATTTTCCACGGCGTGGAAGCCAATCTCATCGGTTGCGCCGTGAACGACTCCAGCTTTGATCCCGCCGCCCGCCATCCAGACGGAAAATCCGAAGGGGTGATGATCGCGTCCGTTAGATTGTTCAGCGCCCGGCGAACGGCCGAACTCCGTAGCCCAGACAACAACGGTTTCATCCAGCAGACCGCGCTGCTTCAAATCCTGCAACAGCCCCGCAATGGGTTTATCTACCTTTGCAGCCAGGTCACCGTGATTCTTTTTTAAATCCTTGTGCGAATCCCAGGCGTTGCCGGAACCGCCGTGATAAATTTGGACAAACCGAACTCCGCGTTCCGACAATCGCCGCGCGGCGAGGCAGACTTCGCCGAACGGCTTGGAAAGCTCATTGTCCATCCCGTACAGGCGTTTGGTCTCTTCGCTCTCCTCCTTGAACTGAATCGCTTCAGGTGCCGCCATCTGCATGCGGAAGGCAAGTTCGTATGACTTGATTCGCGCCTTTAACGCCGGGTCGGACGGGTATTCCACCCCCGACAGTTTGTTTAAGCGATTCAGAAACTCGAACTCCTTTTGTTGCTCTTCTTTGTAAACGCCAGGCCCGGGCGATGAAAAGGGCAGAGGATTTGCCGGGTCTACTTGCAGCAGCACGCCGGCGTGTTCCGGCCCAAGGTATCCAGATCCATGCGTGCCCATGCCTCCGCAACAATCGCCCGGCGGCTGGCCCAGCACTACATAAGACGGAAGATTCTCGTTCATCGATCCCAGACCGTAGTGCGTCCAGGAGCCAAGGGTGGGCAGATAACCGTCAAAGATATGGTGGCCGGTGTGGAATTGGAGAATGGCGCCGTGGTCGTTGTCGGTAGTCCAGGTTGACCGGATCAATGAAAGCTCGTGCATCTGGCTGCCAATATTAGGGAACCAATCGCTGACGCAAACGCCATTCTTTCCACGCTCGCGAAATCCGCTTTGCATGGGATAGAGCGTCAGCTTGGTCTGGTGCTGCCCTGGAACGAACGCTTTCAAATTTTCTTTGACGAAGGGACTGCTGAGAACCTCTCTGTGCGGTGTTTCCGACAGATGTTTGCCCGCGTATTTGTTCAGCGCCGGTTTGGGGTCGAACGACTCCACGTGGCTGACGCCGCCCAGCATGAAGAGCCAGATCACACGCTTCGCCTTAGGCGCAAAGTGCGGCTTTCCATCGGGAGGCGACCACAGATCGGTTTCCGCCGCAAGGGCCTTCCGGGGCAGAAGCGATCCCAAGGCAAGGCCGGTGAGACCCATCGACGTATCCGAGAGGAACATTCTGCGGGAACGATTGTCAGAGCATAGACCCAATTTCGGCATACGAAAATTCTCCTTCAACGAAGGGTTACAAAATCATTATGATTCAAGAGGACGTGGACCAGACTTTCACGGGCACGCTGTTTGAGGTCGGCCGAAGGCTTCAACGGGACTTCTGAACCGTTTGTGAACAAGGTGAGTTTCGCGGGATCGCTATAGAGTTCGGCCTGTTGAGTGAGAAAGGCCACCGATTCGCGAGCTTCGGCCGCTGATGGAGTCCGGTCCAGCACCTTCAGGAATGCCGCGTTCACAAAAGCCTGGGGCGTTGTGAGCCGTTCGGCGAGTTGAGCGGCGACTGTGCGGGAGACGGTAAAGCTAAGCTTCCCATTGGCCAACGCCAAAGCTTGCTGCGGAACAATACTCTCGCTGCGCGCGAAACACTCAATGGGACTGGCAACATCGAACGCCTGCAGCATGTCCATTTGCAGATCGGGCGCGGTACGGAAGTAGATGCTGCGGCGGAAAATATCGTGGCCTTTGGTTTCATCCAGCTCCGGGCCACCCATGGTTGGGTCCAGCTTCCCGGCAATCGCTAACATACTGTCGCGGATTGCTTCGGCCTCCATACGCCGCACATTCATGCGCCAATAGTAGATGTTGTCGGGATCGATTTTTGTCTGCGGGGAATCGGCAGTGGCAGCAGACGACGCCATTTTATAGGCATTCGATGTGACCATCAGGCGGTGAATAGCCTTCATATCCCAGTTCCGATCCATGAACTCTACCGCCAGCCAGTCCAGCAACTCGGGGTTCGTGGGCGGCTTCCCGCTGCGGCCAAAGTTAAATACGGTGGCCACTAGCGGTTTACCGAAATGACGAAACCACATGTCGTTGATGGCGACGCGCGCGGTCAACGGATTTTCCTTTGATGCGATCCAGCGCGCCAGTGCCAGCCGCCTGCCAGAGCTGGTGGCGGGGTACTTCGGTCCGGTGGGACTATAGCCCTCGGCAGGTTCCTTCAGCGCCTTTACCGCGGCTTCCAGTTTTGCGGTGGCTCCAGCCAGCTTCTTCTCGTCGTTCTTGCCTAGGTCGAACTCGTACTTCGCTGCAATGATGTCGGCCTCTGCCTGAATCATATTCGCGGCCCGTTCCAGTTTGCGCGCCTCTTCGGCCAGTTTCTCGGAGTTCTCCGGAACTGGTGTTTTCAGCGCGGCGAATTCGGCTTCGATTCTAGCCTCAAGCGCAGGAAGCCCCGCCTTGGCGGCTTCGACACGCTTTGTCGCAGCAAGAATCACCTGTTCCGGTTCCGGCTTATCCTTCACCTTCTTCAGATCCGCTTCGGCTTTTTCTATGCTGGACTTCGCTTGGGCAACCAGATCGCCGGGGACAAACAGCCGGCTGTCCGGGAAGTAAACTTCCAACGGAAGAGTGACCGGTTGAATGTGAAGATCCGGTTTGCCGAACAGCACCGGCACCGCGGGTTGCAGTGGAACGCTGGTATCCGGATTACTTTCGTTACCGCGAATAAAGCGATAGGTGGGCCGCGAGTCGTCCGCATCGTAGACGCGCGGCATTCCATCCTTCAGGATGTCGGCCTCACCCGGCACGCGATCGGTTCGCACGTCATGCGGTTCAAAAAAGGCGCGGAACCGATAGTAATCGGCCTGCGGAATCGGATCGTATTTGTGCGCATGACAGCGAGCGCATTTGAGGGTCAATCCCAGGAATCCGGCCGAGGTGTACTCCACGATGTCGCCGAGCCAGACATTCCGGTTGAAAAGATACCAATTGCGGGCGAGATAGCCTGTGGCACGCACCACCGAGGGATCGTTCGGCGCCAGTTCATCGCCGGCAATCATCTCCACAATCATCCGGTCGTACGGCTTGTTCTGGTTCAGCGATTCCACGGTCCAGTCGCGCCAACGCCAGATGTGCCGTTGCGAGTAGCGGACCTGGTTGCTTTGACGGTATCCGTACCAGTCCGAATATCTCCAGATGTCGAGCCAGTGACGGCCCCAGCGCTCGCCATATCCTGGGCTCTTCAGCAACTCGCCGACAATCTTATCGTAGGCCTTCGGGTCCTTGCTTACGGCGAATGCGGCGACCTGCTCCGGTGTTGGCGGCAATCCGGTAAGGTCCACGTAGACGCGCCGCAAGAGCGTGGCCTTATCGGTCTGTGGCAGCGCGGTCAAGCCGCGTTTGGCACGGTCGAACTCCAGAAACGCATCGATTGGGTTTCCAGCGGGGTTTCCAGCCGGGACGGCGGGCCGTACCGGATTCCGGAATGCCCAGTGCTTTCGGACTTCGGTGAGATTCACACCGTCCGCATCCGCCACAGGCTCCCCGTAATCGGCGCCGGCCTTGATCCATTCGGCAATGCGCGCGATATCGGCGTCCGGCAGCTTCTTGCCTTTGAAGGGCATGGCCGGTTCGGTGACGTGCGCTATCGCTTTGTAAAGTTGAGAGTCATCGGGCTTGCCGATAGCCACTACTGGACCGTGTTCGCTGCCGCGAAGCAGGGCCTCGCGGGTGGACAGATCCAGACCGCCTTGCTTTGCTCCGGCGTTATGGCAGCCAAGACAGGACTTCTTGAAGAGGGGCTGAATGTGGTCCCGATACAGGTTTGGAGCCTGATCCGGATTCTGCGCCATGAGGTTGCCACCCGCCACGGTAATCGCCACGGTAAACGCCAGTGTCCGCATCGAACCTCTAAGCTTATCGTAAATGGAAATATTTGGGCGGAAGCGCTGCTGTCCAGATGACAGGACGCAAACTGTTTTTCCAGATCGAACTGGCGCGCGGAGATATCGAGGCCGATCTGACGGTGCGGTGGGAGGACTACGCGGCGATAGCCGGGAGCTGCGAAAAAACCATTGTCTTTGGCGGCAAAAGAAAGCTTTCCGGCCTCTGGGTTCCTGACCGCGCGGCGGCCGCATACGTTGGCGGGCAGCCGGACCGGCTGATTGGTTTTCTTTCCATCGACCCGGCACAACCGGGATGGCGGGATGAGATGATCGAAGGCCATCACGCTGCTGTCGATGTGCGCGGCCTTCATGCCAAACGACCGCCGCTTCGATCATGCGACAAAGCACGCGCTGCCCGTCCTGCTGCGGACAGGAACCACTTTCGCCGCTATGGCGCAGATCGAATGCACGATCCCGCGCCTTGGCAATTAACTGTGCATTTGTAATGGTCCGTAATCGAGGAAGACTTTCACCCGAAACGATATTGCAAGCGGCGTCCAAAAGCGAGTATCGGGGCCCATCTTTTGGGCCTCAGAGTGGCTCGGAATCGGCGAAAGGCGCGCAAACAGCCAGTCAGGATAATCGGCACGGCGCAAGCCCGCGAAACCCCGCTAAAGCTCGCTAGTTGTTCGCCGATATGGATATGGTGACATCGATCGCACAGCTCACCAGCTACAAGCAGAAGGCACTAAGCAGCCTCAGCGCCCTTCCGCCACTTTCGCCGATTCTGAATCGTCTACTGGCCAGCCTCGCCAAGGACGACATGTCGTTTGCGCAGCTTGCAGCCCTGATTGAAAAGGATACGGTTCTGGCCGGTAACGTACTAAAAACGGTGAATTCGGCACTCTACGGTTGCAGCGGAACGATCAGCTCGGTGAACCACGCAATCGCGATTATGGGATTGACCAAATTGCGCAATACGGCGCTGAGTTTTTCGGTCAATCGCATGTGGAAAAACATCAGGACGCCGCGTGGCTGGTCGATGTCGCGCTTCAATTTACACTCAGTTGCCACGGCGATGATGGCCGATAAGATTGTGGAGCGCGTAGCAGTTGAATACGCAGAGGGCGCTTTCATTGGCGGGCTATTTCACGATATCGGAAAACTGTTGATCGCGATTGCTCTGGTGGACCAGTACGAAAATATCACCCGGCTGATGGAAGCTCTTCCGCCAGGCGACGTCCGAACCGCTGAAGATTGCGAAACAGAGTTCCTTGGCGTGAATCACTGTGAACTTTCCGCTGCGGCCCTGGAGAATTGGAAGCTACCGAATCCAATCCGATTGGCGGTGCTGCATCACCACCAACCAAATTTTGCTCCGAAAGAACTGGCTGGAGGTTGCCGGTTTCATTTAGCCGATATCATTCACGCCGCGGACGAAACGGTGAAAGAGCTGGGCATCACAAGTGGATTGCCGCGCAAAGATTACGTGGTCCCTTCCGTACACGTCGCGCTTGTCGACCTCGGGCTCGCCGATCGAGCGCCCAAACTGGTGGCTGACTTCCTGACTGAGTTTGAGGCAATCCGTAAGTTGGTTTAGGGCGTCCAGAACTCGGGGGGTGAATTCTACATTGAATTTTTGCGGAAGATGAAAATGTGTTGCCGGGGCAAATCCTTTAACACCTTCTCGAGACGGAAACCTTCCGGGATGACTTCCGCCTTCACTTCTTCCACGCTCATTTTATGCTCTGTCCGAATTGGGATTCGCGGGTCTTCTTTGCGGAATTCCAGCAATACAAGGCGTCCGTCATCTTTCAAAGCCTGCCGGAGCTTCTGCAGCATTACCTGAGGTTGCGAAAATTCGTGATACACATCCACCAGCAAGATCAGGTCCATCGATTTGGGCGGCAACTTCGGGTCGGATTCGGTACCGAGAATCGGTACGATGTTGGTCACCTTGGCCTGGGCCGCTCTTTGCTTCAGCATGGCGAGCATTTCGGGCTGCACATCGTTGGCGTAAACCTTCCCGGACGGGCCAACGCGATTTGCCATCCGGATACTGAAATAGCCGACTCCCGCACCCACGTCGGCCACCGTCATACCTTTCTGAATACCTATCGCGTTCAGAGCGGTTTCGGGCATCTCCTCGTTGTCCCGCTGCGATCTTTCGAGCCACTCGGCGCCGCTGACACCCATGACGGGAGCGATGCGCCGGCCTGTAATGGGATGCTCGTCCTGGGCGAACGCAACAGCGCTTTGGTACGAAAGAATCAACAGTACTGCAATGACGTTTCGGACACGTTTTGTTACTTGCCTATTTGTCATAATCCGATTACAGTTGGTCAAGCCATGACTGCCAAACCCGCTCCTTCCTGTCCATTTCCGGGCCTCGCCGCCCTTTTGTTCTCGACTCTTTTGATTTCCGGTTGTGGCAACGCGTCCATCGAGATTCCTAATGAGAGCATATCCAGTGTGACGTATCAGATGGGCCAGAGGGTGCAACTGGGAACGCTCACCTACAATGTGATCGAAACGAATTGGAAAAGTCAATTGGGCGGAGGACCGTCGGCGCGGATACCGAAGAACCGATATCTTCTGGTGAAGCTCACTGTCACCAACGGCGGCGGGCAAACCGCTTCCATTCCACAGATGGCGCTGATGAACGCCGCGGGGCTGAGTTTCCAGGAGATGACCGAAGGCGTCGAGTCGGTTCCGAAATGGTTGGGCGTTTTACGTAATCTGGCGCCCGTTCAGACTGACGAAGGAATCGTCATCTTCGACGTCCCGCTGGGCAGCTACAAGATGCAGGTCAGCGATGGCGGCGAAATCGGTTCCGAGAAAAAGGCCCTGATCGAGATTCCGCTGCATCTAGAATAGAAATAGCGGGCTTGTTGCCCGTTGGTGCTGCATGTTGCTTCAGATCCTCTTCGCGCTGGCGGCCACTGCCATTCCGTTGTGGTGTGCCGGTCTCTCGGTGGTGACTATACAGCTACACGACTATGAGGATGGCCCTCCAATCCCGGCCGGCCAGCCGTTCCGGGCGTCTGAAACGGTGTATCTTAGCTTTCAAATCTCCGGTTTTCAGCCCACTGAAGACGACCACATTCAACTCAGCTACCAGATTGTTGCGACCGACCCCGCGAAGCGTCCGTTGGGGCCGTCGAAGTCTGGCAAGATCGAAGCCGAGCTTGCACCCGAAGACAAGAAGGAGGGCAAGCAATGGATGCCAAAGGTCCGGTTTCAGATTCAACTTCCGGTAACCCCGGCGGCAGGCGTGTACAACATTCAAGTCCACCTGGATGACAAAATCAACGGAGCGAAACACACCATGGACGTGCCGTTCCATGTGGAAGCCTCCGGCGTTGCACCGAGCGATACGCTGAAGATTCAGAATTTCCACTTTCTTCGATCGGAGAGCGACAAGGACCGTCTGCCCCAGGGAGGCGCCTTCCGGCCTGGAGATGCGGTGTGGGTGCGGTTCGATATCACCGGGTATAAATTCGGCCCGAATAACCGATATGAAGTGAAATACGGCCTCGCGCTGCAAGACGCGGCGGGAAAGCCGCTTTTTTCAAACCCGGATGCGGCTCAAGACAAGAGCGAGTCCTTTTACCCGCGAACGTTTATCCCGGGTGAGTTCAGTCTGAATCTCGATAAGAACATCCAGCCCGGCGACTATTCTCTGGTCATCTTTCTCAGCGATCCAATCGGCAACCAAAGTTTTGAGAGCCCTCACGTTTTCCGCGTGGAATAGCGTTCGAATTTCCTGAGAACCTTCGCCGCCGCGTCCACTCTACTACTTGGCACTCTACCGGACACGCAGTGCAGCCGTATACGGCATCGACGCTCACTTGATCGACGTGGAAGTGGATATGTACCCCTCTTCGTCGCCACGGGATTTCATCACGGTCGGAATGCCCGACACGGCGGTGCGGGAAAGCCGCGAGCGAATCAAATCCGCGCTTCTCAATTCCGGCTTTGGATTCCCGAACAAAGGCGTCACCATCAACCTGGCGCCGGCCAACGTGCGCAAGGAGGGCGCTGGATTCGATCTTCCGATGGCGATGGGCATCCTGGGCGCAATGGGAACCGTGGCAGCGTCGGACCGATTTCTATTTGTCGGAGAGCTTTCCCTCGACGGGTCGCTGCGGCCGATTCGCGGATCGCTGTCGGTGGCGGTTTGCGCGCGCAGCCAGGGTATCGCCAACCTGGTTGTCCCGGCGGAGAATGCGGCTGAAGCAGCGGTGGCGGAAGGCGTCAATGTTTTTGGGCTGAAGCATCTTTCCGAGGTCGTCGCGTTGATGAAAGAGCCGGACCGTTTCACTGCGGCGAGCGCCGTCCGGAGCGATCAGATTGCCGCGGCTTCCTCGGCACCGGATTTCCGCGACGTGAAAGGGCAGACCACTGCAAAGCGGGCGCTCGAAGTGGCCGCGGCGGGTGGACACAACGTGCTGATGGTGGGTCCGCCTGGCTCGGGAAAGACGATGCTCGCCAAGCGCTTTGCCGGTATCCTTCCGCCGCTGACGTTCCAGGAAGCTTTGCAGACAACGCAGGTTCACAGCGTGGCGGGCATCCTGCCGCGAGGTGTGGGGCTGCTCTACGACAGGCCGTTCCGGGCGCCGCACCACTCGGTGTCGGACGCGGGCCTGATCGGCGGTGGCTCCGGAACTCCAAAGCCGGGCGAAGTGAGTCTTGCCCACAACGGAGTTTTGTTTCTGGACGAACTTCCCGAGTTTCCGCGGAATGTACTGGAACAGCTCCGCCAGCCGCTGGAAGAGCGAGCAGTGACGCTGGCGCGGGCGAATATGACGCTTTGTTTCCCGGCCGCATTCATGCTGGTGGCTGCGATGAACCCATGTCCATGTGGGTTCTACGGCGATCCAACGCGTGAGTGCCGCTGCACGCCGGCCATTATCCAACGCTATCTGGGAAAAGTGAGCGGCCCGTTGCTGGATCGAATCGACCTGCATATTGAAGTTCCTGCGGTGGCCTACAAAGATCTGCGGTCGAATGACAACGGCGTGACTTCCGAACAGATGAGGGAACGAATTCTGAAGGCCCGGGCGATTCAGCAGGCTCGCGGGTTCTACAATTCCGAGATTCCACCAAGGCAACTTCGGACGTTGTGCGCGCTGGATGACGCCGGCGAACGGACGCTCGAGATGGCAGTGCGCCGGATGAGCCTGTCGGCACGGGCGCACGACCGGATATTGAAAGTGGCGCGGACGATTGCGGATCTCTCGGCGTCGCCCGGCGTCAGCGGTAAGCATTTGGCGGAAGCGGTGCAGTACAGGAGTTTGGACCGCAGTTACTGGACCTGACGCCTGCCCCTGGGAAGCGGGCCGCCGAACTGCGCCTCGCCGGTTTGATGCCCGGTATACGGCAACGCTCTTGCTCGGGGTTGCTCCAGTCTTCCATTTGTCGGCACTGCAAGGCAGCACTGACATGTCCCGCAGCCCGTGATAGATCCTATTGCCCTCGGCACTTCCCGCCGCCCCGCCGATGAAAACTTTTAC
>JANYCV010000494.1 GCA_025360145.1 Acidobacteriaceae bacterium | reverse complement strand
TTCGGCGTGAAGTTAAGCGGAAACCGGCTCTCGGGAGGGCGGTGCAGAAACGAAAAACGAACTGACCTAATCACTGACGGGCAGCCACCAGCCGCGCCGAGTCATCGCGCGGGGCGCTCATCGTGTGCATAACTCAGGTTGTACCGAAGATATGTCGAGGCCATGGAGCAATTGGCAGTTCGGGCTTCTGAGATGGTGGGGGAGTGTACGGATATTCTGAAGAAGCAAGGAGTCCCCCTAAGAAGTAGGCTTGTCCTAGGCGCGGATGGCGGCTCTCATCCATCCCGGCTCTAGGTGACTTTCGGTTGGGGTGAAGGGAGACTAGGACAGCTCGGGCCGAGCGGCCATTTTCGCCTTGGGCGGGACATGCACGAGCCGCCAATGGCCAACAGGGACGTGAGATGAATAGCCGCCTGACGTGCGGCGCAGACATCGCCAGTGGCCCCCCGTCGGCGTTAGAATTGGGGTTCTTTCCTGGAGCTATGCCAGAAATGCAGAATTTCGATTGCTCTTCGGTTCTCGTCCAGGCGATAGTAAACGTAGAGCGGAGAGTGGAGAAGCCGCCTGAGCCGAGGATGTCCTTTTATGGGAGTGCCGATGTAAGGAAGGGCTTGAAGCAATTCGATGTGCTCGAAAAGTTCATTGGCAAATTGCTCGGTTATTTCGGGATGCTTATCCCTCGACCACTCGAAAATTTCTTCCAGATCGGCTAACGGGTCTTCGTGGTAGAGGATTTTAAAAGCCATTGCTGGATTCGCTGGCGAGCTTTTTCGGCGGAAACCACGCGGCCTTCATCGGCGGTCTTCATTCGCTGCTTCAGGATTCGACTAATCGCCGGGCTGATCTCAACTGGCTGCTTGCAAACAAACGGATCGATGCTCATGATCTTAGCCATACCTTCACAGTAGCCCGGATCAGGGGTGGCGCAAACGAATTGGTTTATGGATCGTCCGGCAATAACTCCCACTCCAATTGCGGGAGTCGGGGTTGAGCGTGATCAAGATGGCAGCAGTGCGTCTCGCCGAGCAAGCCAGCGTGGAACTGGCCGAACGCTACTTCGCCGCCATGAATGCAACCTGTCTCCAATTGGTCGATCATCCGCGGAGCGGGGTTTTGTACGACTCCGGCATGGCGGACTGAAAGGCCTTCGCCCAAAATGGGTTTGACAAACGGTTCCACCCATGATAACTTCCCATCATGACCACGGAAGTTGTTGTTGATAAGGCCGGCCGGGTCGTCATCCCCAAACTGTTGCGCGAAGAGCTTCACCTGGGGCCAGGCGATTCTCTCCACCTGGAAAGCGCGGGCGATCAAATTACGCTGCGGCCGGTGCGAGGTTCCACGCCATTGCGGAAAGAAGACGGCATCTGGGTTTTCCGCACCGGCAAGCGTATTCCGGCAGTCGCGACTGACAAGCTCTTGGACGACCTTCGGGCGGAACGGGATCTACGCCACATCGGGAAAGCGCGTTGAAAGCATTTTTTGATACGTCGGTTTTGGTGCCGGTTTTCTATGGCGATCACGAACGGCACGAGTCCTGCCTTGCAGCTTTTAAACGTTATGACAAAAACCAGGCGGCTTGCGGCGCCCACAGCTTGGCTGAGGTTTATGCGTCCCTAACCCGTATGCCCGGACGGCATCGAATCAGCAGTGAGCAGGCGATGTTGTTCGTGACCACCCTCCGCGAGCGGTTAACCATTGTCGCTCTGACGGCAGAAGAACACTTTCGTTGCATTGAGCGGAACGCCGCGTTGGGTGTGGTGGGAGGCACTATTTACGATGCACTTCTTGCTCAGTGCGCTCTTAAGGCCAAGGCCGAAGCCATCTATTCGTGGAACACTCGTCATTTCCAGCTTTTGGGCCCGGATGTCGTCAAGCGGTTACGGACCCCATGAATGACTACGATAGAAAGCTCCGGGAACAATCTCTCAACGCCCTCCTGCTGGAAGGCGTCAACTCGGGCGATCCCATTCCAGTAGAGACGAGGGCTTTTGCCCTCGCGTGTTACCACCTATCGATGGCGTCGAATCGTCAGAATAAGATTGGCAACGCTGGCTTTTGAACCAATGATGCAGGGAATGTCTAATGTGCTTATGGAATTCCCTCCCACCGCAAGTGGCGGCAAGAGTATTTAGGTTGTCGGCGAGTAGGCGAAGAGCGGAGAGTGGAGAAGCCGCCTGAGCCGAGGATGTCCTTTATGGGGGTGCCGACGTAAGGAAGGGCTTGAAGCAATTCGATGTGCTCGAGAAGATCATTGGCGAATTGCTGGGTTGTTTCGGGCTGCTTATCCCTCGACCACACGAAAATTGCTTCCAGATCGGCTAACGCGTCTTTGTCGTAGAGGATTTTGAAAGCCATTGCCGGATTCGCTGACGAGCTTTTTCGGCGGAAACCAAGCGGCCTTCATCGGCGGTCTTCATTCGCTGCTTCAGGATGCGACTGGTTGCAGGGCTTATCTCAACTGGCTCGTTGCAAATAAGCGGATCGATGCTCTTGACCTTAGCCATACCTCCACAGTAGCCCGGATCGCCGGGTGGCGAAAACGGATTGTTGAGGAATCCACAAGCTGAGTACGAGATCAATATGGCAACTGCGCGTTATCGCACTCTACAGCAGAACGGCAATGACCCGTAGCCCACTTCTCCGGTATCCTAGTACTCGACAGCCAAGTGGACCGGTGTTTTACGCGACCGCTAGGTGGCCCCTCGATTAGGGGTGTTTCGGAGGTCGAGATGAAATTTTCGAGGCGCAACTTCGTTGCCGCAGCCGGTATGGGCCTGGCGGCCAGTGAGAGCGAAGCCTCGGCGCAGGGTCCGGTCGCGGCGGCACCTTCCGTGTCGAGCGACATCAAGCACCGGCGCGTTACAGCTAATGGCATTAGCCTTCACATTGCCGAACAAGGCACGGGGCCGCTCGTACTCTTGTGCCATGGCTTTCCGGAGAGCTGGTACTCGTGGCGCAACCAGTTCGCCCCGATAGCGAATGCTGGCTTCCATGTCGTCGCCCCCGACATGCGGGGCTATGGCCAGACCGAGGTACCGCCCGAGATCGCCTCCTATAGCATCATGCATCTGGTTGGCGACATGGTCGGCCTCGTCGCCGCGCTGGGGCAGAAACAAGCTATCATCGTCGGCCACGATTGGGGAGCGACGGTCGCGTGGCATGCCGCATTATTACGGCCGGACGTGTTCCCGGCGGTCGCGTCCATGAGCGTGCCCTTTCGTCAGCGCGGGCCAGCGCCCCCTTTGCGGATTCTCCGTGAGGCGGGACTCTACACGCACTACTGGCTCTACTACCAGGATGTGGGACCCGCCGATACGGAATACGACCGAGACCCCAGGGCGACACTCCGGCGCAGGCTCTATACCGGATCAGGCGATGCGCCGCGCGACCGTCCGTCCACGCACATACTGCAGCCCGGTAAGGGAGCCCTCGACAACACCCTTGACCCCGAACACCTGCCGTCCTGGCTCACCGAGGCCGACCTCGACTATATGGCAGCCGACCTTCGCCGCACGGGCTTTCGCGGCGGGCTGAACTGGTACCGTAACATAGACCGTAACTGGGAGTTGCTGGCACCTTGGGCGGGCGCCGTGATTCGCCAGCGCGCCTTGTTCATCGCCGGCACTGAGGACTTAGTCATAACTGGCCCCACTGGCAAGGCGCCGCTGGCTGCGATGACGACCACGGTGCCGAACCTGGAGCGAAAGCTGCTGATTGAAGGCGCCGGCCACTATATCATGCAGGAACGGCCGCAACAGGTCAACGCGGCGCTGATTAAGTTCCTGCATGCCCCCGCTGTCCCCTGATATCGTGAACGAGAGTCGTGGCGTTTGCTACCAGACCGATAGGTCGAAGAGAGGGCGTGATGAACAGGCGGCAAATGATTGGAGCGAGCGCGTTTGCGGCGGCGATGCCAGCAGCGCCGGCAGCGCGGGATCGTTTCATCGGGGTTTGGAAACTCATCAGTTGCGAACGCAAATCTAAGGATGGCCGCATCGATTATCCCTACGGGGAGAAACCTGTCGGGCGGATCACTTACGACCGAGCCGGCCGCATGTCGGCTCAACTGATGCGGCCGGGCCGCCGCTCCACGGTTGCTCCCGGAGTGAGTTTGATCGCCGGCAACGCCGACGTAGAAGAGATTCGTGAGGCCGTAAACGGCTTTCTCGCTTATTTCGGCACGTTCGACGTCGATGAATCCGCGCAGACCGTGATCCATCATGTTCATGCCTGCCTGGTGCCGAGTTGGGCGGGTACGGATCTGAGGCGCACCTATCGCTTCAAGGCCAACCGGCTGGTGCTGACGGCCGTGACCACGGGCGCAGTCGAGTTAATTTGGGAGCGGGAGCTCGACTGAACGCGCCCCCTGACGGTCGCCAAGGACTTGAGATACTTTTAGCTCTACTGTCCGATTCCTAAACAAATACCCACTCATTGGGATGACGCCCGGAGTCTCCGCTGCCATAACGTCAATGGTAGGGAGATTTGATGCGTAGACGTCTGCAACAATTCGCGATTGCCTCCACGGCGGGGCTTGTACTTCTCACCGCCAGTTCCTGTACGAAAACCACAAAAGCAGAAGCGCCGCCCGAGGTGCCCACTGTTGCCGTCGCCAAAGCTTCGATTGAGGACCTGTCGCACGCGCTGGTGTTGACGGCTGAGTTCAAGCCTTTCCAGGAAATCGACGTGATGGCGAAAGTGGCCGGATACGTGAAGAAGATCTACGTCGATGTGGGCGACCGGGTGGGCGTAGGGCAATTGTTGGCCACTCTGGAGATTCCGGAGATGGGCGACGACATGACCAGGGCGCAAGCATCCGTAGAGCGCAGTGGTTCCGAGGTAGCGCGCGCGAAGGATGAGGTGCAGCGTGCGGAATCCGCGCACCAGATGACGCATCTGGCCTACGAGCGAATCTCGACGGTGTCGAAAACCCGGCCGGGCTTAGTGGCGCAGCAGGAGATTGACGACGCCCGTGGCAGGGACTTGGTTTCCGAGGCACAGGTGGCTGCGGCGAAGTCCGCGCTCGCCTCCGCCATTCAGCAAGTCAACGTGAACAAGGCGGACCAGGGCCGAGCCAAAACCATGTTCGAATACACGCGCGTGACGGCTCCGTTTGCGGGTGTGATCACGAAGCGCTATGCGGATACGGGGTCCATGATTCAGGCGGGCACCGCATCGCAGACGCAAGCCATGCCGCTGGTGAAGTTATCGCAAAACAGTCTGCTGCGGTTGATACTCCCGGTGCCGGAATCGGCCGTTCCGCGGGTGCATGTGGGGCAGCAGGTGGATGTCCGCGTACCAACGCTCGAGCGGAACTTTCCAGGCAGGGTGGCGCGGTTTGCGGGAAAGGTTCAGCCCAGCACCCGAACGATGGAAACCGAAGTAGATGTTCCGAATGCGAGCCTGTTACTGATTCCGGGAATGTACGCGGAAGTTAATCTGACGATGGATCGGCGAGCGGGCGCATTGGCGATTCCACTGGCGGCCGCGGGGGAATCGAAGGTGATGGTAGTAACCGCCGGTAACAGACTGGAAGTCCGCAAGGTGGAGCTGGGAATTGAGACCGCAAATTTTGTAGAAGTGCGCTCGGGCTTGCAGGAAGGCGAGATGGTGGTGATTGGGAACACCGGCGGCTTGCAGGCCGGCCAGCAGGTGAAGCCGAAGGTCACCAGCATGGTTGCATCCAAGGATGGCCGTTAATGTCGCGATTTGCAATTCGGACGCCATACCTGGTCGTTGTAATTTGCTTGATGATCGCGGTGGTTGGCGCCAGCAGTCTGGCGCGAATGCCGGTCGACATGTTTCCTGCGATGAACATCCCGGTTGTGGTCGTCGCCACATTTTACTCAGGCATGCCACCGGAGCAAATCGAGGCCGACATCACCAGCCGCTTCGAACGATTCTTTACTCTTGCCAGCGGGATCGATCACATCGAGTCGCGGTCGCTGCCAGGTGCGAGTGTCATCAAGGTCTACTTTCAGCCGGGCGCGAACCCGGATTCAGCCGTCACCACCATCTCCAACCTCGCCATGGCGCAACTTCGCCGCCTGCCGCCGGGGACGCTGCCGCCGGTTGTTCTGAAATTCGACGCTTCCAGCCTTCCTGTCTGCCTGGTGACCCTCAAAGGCGAGGGATTGAACCAGACCAAGCTCCGGGATTTGGCGCAGTTCCAGGTGAGGAATCAGATTGCGAGCGTGCCCGGCGCGTCGGTGCCGCAACCTTTTGGCGGGCGTTATCGCCAGATTATGGTTTATGCGGACCCATTCAAACTGGAAGCTCACCAACTGAGCTTGATGGATGTCGTGCGTTCCGTGAATGATTCAAACCTGATCCTGCCCGCGGGCGATGTGCAGATCGGCTCGCTCGACTACAGCATCTACACAAATAGTCAACTTCGCTCCATCGACGATATCAACCAGCTTCCCGTGAAAATGGTGGGCGCAGCGCCAGTCCGCGTCGGCGACATTGGATATGCGAAAGACGCCGCACAGATCCAGACGAGCATCGTGCGTGTGGACGGCCAGCGATCAGTCTATCTCCCCGTACTGAAGCAGGGCGGAGATACGAATACCATTGCGGTTGTCGATGGAGTGAAAGATGTGGTCAAGGATCTCTCCGATGTCCCTTCGCAATTAGACGCCAAAGTGGTTTTCGACCAGTCCGTGTTTGTGAAGACAGCCATTGAAACGCTGCTTCATGAAGGGGCTATTGGGCTGTTTCTCACCTCGATCATGATTCTCATTTTTCTGGGGAGCATCAGGGCCACGGTTGCAGTTTTGTTTTCTATTCCGCTTTCTGTGCTGGCAACATTCATCGCGCTGTCTCTTGGCGGGAATTCGATCAACAGCATGGTGCTCGGTGGCTTGGCGCTGGCCTTTTCCCGGCTGATCGACAATTCGGTGGTCGTGCTGGAGAACATTTACCGGCATCTGGAACTGGGTGAACCACCCGAGGTAGCGGCTGAGAACGGCGGGCGCGAAGTGGCACTTCCGGTGCTGGCCGCCACGCTCACAACAGTGGTGGTGTTCTTTCCGGTAACCTTTCTTTACGGCGTAAGCAAGTTCTTGTTTTCGGCGCTGGCGCTTGCCGTCGCGCTGTCCCTTTTCGCATCTTATGTTGTGGCGCTTACCGTAGTGCCGCTCTTTTGCGCGAGATTCATCAAGGCGAGCCATCACGGAACTCCCTCCGACGAAAAGCCGGTGGAAATCTCCAAGCCCCGGCGGAAGTGGTCCATCGGGGACAGATTTAACGTGTGGTTTAACAACCGGTTTGAATCGTTCTTGAAGCTCTATGACAGGTTGGTTGCCGGCGTCCTCCGGAAACCCGCCCTCACGCTCGGCGCATTCTGCATCGTATTCGTTTTCAGCCTTGCGCTTTACCCCTTGCTTGGCCTGTCGTTCTTTCCTCGCACGGATGCCGGGCAATTTGTCATCAATCTGAAAGCACCATCAGGAACTCGCCTGGCTGTGACCGAAGGCGAGGTCGAGAAGGTGGAGCAACTTCTTCGAAGCGTGGTTTCGAAGGAGGATCTCCGAATGGTTGTCTCGAATATCGGAGTGACCCCGGGGTTCTCCTCCATCTACACCACCAATTCCGCCATGCACACGGCCTTCGTGCAAGTGAGCTTGAATGAGGATCACAAGACCGGCAGTTACGACTACATGGCGCAGGTGAAGAAGAGGATTGAAACAGAGCTTCCGGAGTTGAGCGCGTACTTCCAGTCCGGAGGCATGGTGGATGCTGTGCTGAACCTGGGCCTTCCGGCGCCGATTGATGTCCAGGTGTCCGGCGTCAATATGGAGTTGGCCTATGAAACGGCTTTGCGGCTTTCCTCGCGCATCCGGAAGATACCTGGCGTCGCCGATGTTTACATTCCCCAGGATATCGACTATCCGGCGCTGCAACTGGATATCGATCGCACACGAGCGAGCCAGCTTGGATTGCATCAGAGAGAAGTGGTGACCAACGTCATCACGGCGCTTACATCGAATCAGATGATCGCACCCAGTTATTGGATCGACCCGAAGAACGGCAACGACTACATGTTGACCGTGCAGTACCCGGAGTCGCAGGTTAAAAATCTTACGGATCTCAAGTCCATCCCGCTCCACGCCGCAAATGGCATCTCCCCTGCTCGCCTGGATGCGGTGAGTAAAATTACCCGCATCAAATCTCCCACGGAGGTGGATCACTATCAGTTGCGGCGCGTGATTGATATCTACGTGCGGCCGCTCAACGAAGACCTGGGAAAGATTGCGACTTCTATCGATGGGATCATCGCCGATACCCACGTGCCACAAGGACTAAAAGTAACGTTACGCGGAATGGTGCAAGGCATGCGAGCATCGTTCCGGAGCTTTGCGCTGGGTCTTTGTCTGGCGGTGGTGCTGCTCTATCTGATCCTGGTGGCGCAGTTTCGATCCTTTGTCGACCCGTTCATCATTCTGCTGGCAGTGCCTCCTGGAATCAGTGGTGTGCTGCTAACGCTGTGGCTGTCCGACACTACGTTGAATGTCATGTCGCTGATGGGCATCGTGATGCTGGTGGGGATCGCGGTATCGAACAGTATTCTCATCGTCGAGTTCACACGGCATCTGCGCGAAGAAGGCATGGATGTGAGGAGCGCGGTGGCAATGGCGTGCCGGGTTCGATTGCGTCCGGTGCTGATGACGTCCCTGGCCACTATCATCGGGTTGATGCCGATGGCGTTGAAACTCGGCGCAGGCAGCGAGTCATACGCTCCGCTGGCACGCGCGATTCTTGGGGGCCTCGCGGTATCGGTGGTCCTGACGGTTTTCCTGGTTCCCGCCGCATACTTTCTGGTCTACCGCGAGGCGCACGCATGAGGTTCACACTTTTGATTGCTTGTGCTGGTGTCGCCTTTGCTCAAGACACTCTGCGTTTAACGCTGGCCGAAGCGGAGAAACTTGCGATTCAGAACAATCCGCAGTTCGGCGCAGCCAAGCTGAATGCCGCGGCTTCCTACCAGATACCGGTAGAGCTCCGCGCGAATGCCCTGCCCTCGATGTTCGGAAGCATCACTGGCGTGGGCGCGGATTCCGGCAGCCGCCTGGCGGCCGGGGGGCTGAACAATCCGGTGGTCTACAGCCGGCTGGGCTCGGGTCTTTCCATCAGTCAGTTGATTACGGATTTTGGCCGCAACGGAAATCTCGTGGAGTCGGCAAAGTTGCGCGCGCAGGCCCAGGATCAGGTTACGGAAACAACTCGCGCACAAATCCTGCTGGCGACGGACCGCGCCTACTTTGCTGTGCTGCAGGCGCAATCCGTCCTTAAAGTGGCCGAGCAGACCCTGGACGCTCGAAAGTTGGTGGTGGATCAAGTTACCGCACTGGCGCAGAGCAATTTGAAATCGCAGTTGGACGTTAGCTTCGCAAGTGTCAACTTGTCCGACGCGAAACTGCTGCTGGCGGGAGCGCGTAACGACATACAGGCAGCACAAGCCCAGTTGGTGACTGCGATGGGAATTCCGGGACAGAAATCGATCGCGCTCGCCGAAGAACCGATGCCGGATTTTCTACCCGATCAAGTCGCCCCGCTGATTCAGAGTGCGCTGCAAAACAGGCCGGAACTGGCGAACATTCATCTGGAGCAGAGTGCGGCCGAGCGATTTGCACAGGCGGAGCGAGCGCTTCAGTATCCAACCATCGGTCTGTTTGGCACGGCTGGGTTCGTCCCGGCCGGGCAGGACGTGATTCCCGGCAAGTATGGCGCGGTGGGCGTGAACATCAACGTACCCGTCTTCAATGGCGGCCTTTTCAAAGCGCGCCGAACCGAGGCGGATTTGCGGGCGAAGGCTGTTGCGCAAAACGGGAACGATCTGGCGAACCGCATTGCGCGCGATGTGAAGGTTGCATATTTGAACGCATCCACGGCCTATGAGCGCCTGGGCTTGACCGCGCAATTGCTGGAACAGGCCAGGCTGGCGTTGGACCTATCCCAGAGCCGCTACGATCTGGGACTGAGTTCCATCATCGAGTTGAGTCAGGCGCAGCTCAACCTTACTTCAGCGCAGATCGTCAGTGCGAGTGCAAAGTACGACTATCAGGCACAGCGCTCGGTTCTTGCATTTGAAACGGGAGACTTGCGCTAGGGAGCATTGGTTTGTTCAGATACTTCAGGTCCCGAATCGCCGCAGTATCGAAGCCGGATGGGATTCGCCTTCTCGCGATCCTCGGTTCCGAGGCGGACCGGTCTCTATTTAAGCTAGCGTCTTCGCAGCGAGTCAATTGGGAGCCGGTGGCTGCCGGAAGTTGGGATGAGGCAGCTTCCCTGTTAGCGAGCGAGCGGTTCGCGGTGATTGTCTGCGATCGGGATTTGCCAGGCCGCGACTGGCGGCAAACCGTACGGGATCTGGCGAAACGCTCGCCCTGTATTTTGCTGGCGTCCACCCGGATTGACGGTTTTCTGTGGCAGGAAGTGGTACAGTTCGGCGGCCATGACGTGCTCGCGAAGCCGCTGGAAGAACGAAGTGTGCTAAGAAGCATCGACCAGGCTCTACGATACACGGCGGCAACGGCGCACGCATCCGCTAAGATATGACGCCCTTGCGGACCGCGTAGAGAATCAACTCCGGCGTTCCGTGCAGATTCAATTTTTGCAGGATATTACTGCGATGGGTCTCCACCGTGTAGAGACTCAAATTCAGCATCGTCGCTGTCTCTTTGTTCGACTTTCCCTCAGCCAGAAGCTGCAAGACCTCCCGCTCTCGCGCAGTCAGCAGTTCGTAGCTGTCCTCCACGCCGCGCTGCTGCAATTGACGCATGTAGTCCTCCACCATCATCTTGCTGATGGCTGGGCTGAAGAACGCCTTGCCGTCGTGGACCGCGCGGATCGCGTTGATGAGATCCGCTTCCGGTGAGTCCTTTAATAAGTAGCCGCGCGCACCGGACTTCAAGGCGCGCAGCACATAGCTTTCATCGGAGTGCATGCTCAGGATCACCACCGCGGTATCCGGCCGCTTTGCCGTGATCTGGCGCGTGGCTTCAATTCCATTCAGATTCGGCATTGCGATGTCGATTACCGCAACATCGGGCGCATGCGTTTCGGCCAGGGCGATGGCCTGTCGTCCATCGCCCGCCTCCGCCACCACTTGATAGCCAGCCTGCCGTTCCAGAAGAACGCGCAGACCGGATCGCATTACGGTATGGTCGTCCGCCAGTAGAATCCGAATTGATCTCATATTACGGCTGCTCCACCAAAGGCAGTGAAACGGCGATCAAAGTGCCGCGGCCTGGTTCTGAATCGAGTTCGAAGCTGCCGTCCAGATGCGTCACCCGCTCCTCCATTCCCAATAGTCCCAGGCCACGGTGCAGGTCCGGCTGGAAGCCCCGGCCGTCATCCTGTATGGATAGCATCAATTGCTCCTTCCCCTGCCGCACGATAATTCGCACCGTATTCGCCCCAGCATGCCGCGCACAGTTATTAAGCGCCTCCTGAACCACGCGGTACACACAGGTTTTGTACTGCTCCGGGAGGTCGTCGGACACACCTTCCACTGCGACGTCCACATGCATTCCCGTGCGTTTCGAAGCTTCGCGCGCCTGCCACTGCAAGGCCGGAACCAAGCCCAGATCGTCCAGCATGGACGGACGCAGAAGCAGCGTGATGTTTCTAACCACACCTACGCTGTTCTCCGCCAGTCTGCGAATGCCCTCCACATGCGGCTTCAGTTCCGCGCTGGCTGAGTGCGGAATGGCCGCGGACAAATTGCTTAAACCGACCAGCAGAGCGGAGAGCGACTGGCCCACTTCGTCGTGGAGTTCCCGCGAGATGGAACGCCGTTCGGTTTCCTGCGCCTCCACCAACCGCGCCGAGAGATCCTTCAGCTCACTTCGCGCCTTGGCAATCTCAAGGAAGCGGGCGCCGGATTCGCGCTCCAGCTTAAGGATTTTGCGAATGCTGAAAGCAGCGAGCATCAATCCCAATCCCAGAGTGACGAACACGGTGCTCGCGAGGCGCACCTGAAATTGCGTGAACAGGCTGGCCACCTGAGTGCTTCCGCTGTTCAACTGCCGTTCGTTTACTCCGGCGATCTGGTCCGCGATACTCAACATCGCCATTCGGCGCGGAAGCACTTCATCACGCAGAAATTCGTAGCCCCGGCCGCGGCGCTGTTCCACGCTCCACTGGAGAGCGGGCTCAAGCACACGCCAGTATTCCGTAAGTTCCCGCTGAAGTGTGCCGTATGGCTGCGTCTCGTCCGCACTCAACATATCCGCATAGGATTGCAGCGCGGCGTCCATGTCACGCCGCGTTTTCTCCAGGCTGCCGCGGTGCCTCGCTGCGTTCTGCGGTTCCGGCTCCAGAATATAGTCGCGCACATAAGTACCGGAGAGATAGACATCGGACCGGATCTGATTCAACAGTCGATTGCGATTCAGAAAGTCGCGGCGGATCGCGTCGTTCCGCCGCTGGATCTGGCGGAGCAACTGCATGGCGTCGATACCGGCGAAGGCCATTAGCACCAGCAGTCCGCCGAAACCGGCGATCAGGATAAATCGAGAGTTCCGCAACATCTAGCCTATCTCTCTTATTGTCGTATGATGCGGAGCATGGACAGGCGCACATTTCTGGGCGGTCTTTTGGGAGTTGCTGCAACAGCGAGTGCAGCCCAGCGGCGCCCTCCGAATATTCTTCTCGTCTTCTCGGACGATCACGCGTTTCAAGCGATTTCAGCCTATGGACGCGGCCTGAACCATACGCCGAATATCGACCGCATCGGTCGCGAAGGCATGCGCTTCGACAATTGCCTGGTGACCAATTCCATCTGCGCCCCCAGCCGCGCCGTGGTGCTGACGGGCAAGTACAGTCACCTGAATGGATTGCTCGACAACCGGCAGACGTTTAACGGAGCGCAGCAAACAATGCCAAAGCTGCTGCAATCCGCCGGCTATCAAACCGCCATTATCGGCAAGTGGCATCTGAAGTCGGACCCCACCGGTTTCGATCATTGGGAAGTGCTGCCCGGCCAGGGCAATTACTACAACCCCGACTTCCTCACCCCGGCCGGCAAGCACCGCCGCGAAGGATACGTCACGGATCTGATCACCGACCTTTCGCTCGATTGGCTGAGGAACGGGCGCGATCCCGCGAAACCGTTCCTGCTGATGTGCCAGCACAAGGCGCCGCATCGCAACTGGATGCCTGCGCCGGAGAAGTTGGAGCTGTATTCGGATGTAAAGCTTCCGGAACCGCCCACTTTATTCGACGATTACGAACACCGCGCATCGCCTGCCCACCAGCAGGAGATGGAGATCGGCCGCCATATGACGCCGATGGCGGACCTGAAGATCGTGCCACCGGCTGGCGCTGCGGACTCCCCCGACTATCAGCACTATCTCGGCGAATACAACCGGATGAATCCTGAGCAGAAGCGAATGTGGGATGCCTCGTATCGGCCCCGCAACGAAGCATTCGTCAAGGCCAATCCGCAGGGCAAGGATCTGGTTCGCTGGAAGTATCAACGCTTCATGCAGGATTATCTGCGCTGCATCGCCAGCGTGGACGACAGCGTGGGCCGCGTGCTGCGTCATTTGGACGCGGCGGATCTGGCCGGCAACACCATCGTGATCTATGCCTCCGACCAGGGCTTCTATCTCGGCGAGCATGGCTGGTTCGATAAGCGATGGATGTACGAGGAATCGATCCGCACGCCGCTGCTGGTCCGCTGGCCTGGGGTGGCCGCGCCCGGTTCGGTATCCGCTAAGATGACCGCGAACCTCGACTTTCCAGAAACGTTTCTGGAAGCGGCGGGTGTGCCGGTGCCGTCCGGCATGCAGGGCAGGTCGCTGGTGCCGTTACTGCGGGGACAAACTCCGGCGGATTGGCGCAAGTCGTTCTACTATCACTACTACGAGAAGGCCGAGCACCACGTGGCCCGTCACTACGGCGTCCGGACAGACCGTTACACGTTGATCCACTACTATGAGTCGAATGAGTGGGAACTGTTCGACCGTCAGAAGGACGCGCAGCAGATGCGCAGCGTTTACACGGATGCAGGGTACGCGACGGTCGTGGCGGAGTTGAAAACAGAGCTGGCCCGCTTGCGGAAGGAGTTGAAGGTGCCGGATAAGGACCCGGACGTGCCGTAGAAAGCGCCACCGGCGCTTCACGCTAAACCCGGAAGTTCAAATCCTGCGGATCATGCCAAGGCGCTGAAATGCCACAGGTTTTCCACTGCTTCTCGGATCACCAATCGGGTGATAACTGATGTTGCTACAATAGGTTGCAAGATGAGTCATTATCCGGTTGTGGGTGGCTTCCAACTGCCGGTTTCAATGACAAGAATACGAATGACCGCCAGACCCCTTGCGATCAAGACTTCCTGCGCAAGTTTGCCTGCGACACGAATGCCGGGCAGTTGCATGACTGGTTCAACCGGGAAGTGCCGCGGTTATTGCGGTCGTTGAAACTGTTCGATCCGGAAGGCTTGTTCCTCGGCGACGCCAGCTATGTATTCGTTCCCGACAATGAAAAGTACCAAGACCCGGTGAAGTTGCTCTTCGACGAACCTATCCACCCGGTCGATTCGAACCAGGTGGATTTGCGAGACAAGCGCTATGGATGGCGCCGCTGTTACAAGCTGGTCTCGGGCATTCCTGTCAATCACAGCGTGCATCTGTTTTTGACAGTAGCCGCCCGGGTGGCGCCTGGCAACCAGCATGAGTGCCCCATCCTCTATGAACTGCTGGACAGCTTTGCCGGTTCCGTAAGCCGCGATTGGATGAAAGTTCTTATCTTTGATCGCGGCCTGATCGACGGCGCCCGGATAGCGCGGTTGAAGACCGCCTATGCGATCGACACGGTGGTCCCGCTCAAGAAGAATATGGACACCTATCAAGACCTGATGGGCTTGACGCGATTGCCAGACTTTGTGTGGGAACCTTACACGGAACCTGGCGCCGCTCCGGCTCCCCAGGCAGACCGGCCCAAAAATCCCACCATTGTGAAACGGGAGTGAAAACGGCAACAGGCTCTCGCGGCCAAGAAGGGTTTGCCGCCGCCCCAATCCCTTTCGCCGCCGGTACCGCAACCGCGGACGCTGCTCGGCATGGCGCGGGGCGTGACCGGTTAAACCCAATGCACGGTCCCGTTGACGGTCGTGGTAAACCGAAGATCGACACCGGCGGCGAGGTCAACTATTCGGTGCCGGCCACAACCTCGGCTATCTGCAGCGCCGCGCACACGCGATCTACCTGCGCGCTTTGAACCGCCATCGAAGAGAGGCACCGCCAGTACAAGTGCTTTTGGGATGTGGCGCGAATGCCCTCCTGTAAGTGCTCAATGGTGGTCACGCAAGTGCTGTTTGTTCTGCTGGCCTAGACACTCATGCAGTCCCACCTGTTTTTTACGTCATCGCCAAAATATGAACCCGCGCACCCGCGAAAGGGTGCTGCAGTTTCTCAACCCTACGTTAGAAGTGGTCGCGGTCTATGTATCAACAGCGCTTCTGTTTGCTGTCGCTGGCGGAGTTCGCCGTGATCTTGCTGGGGCTCGATGAGACCGCGCGCGCCAAACTCCTCCCAAAATAAAACAAACCGGGTATGTGCTTGACTCAAGTGGGTACGGTCTGGCAGCGTTTCGTGTGGCTGGCGCATTGGTCCCGCTTCCAGCAGCGGGACGAGGGCGTCCCGCTGCCAGCCAGGGGGCCCGCCCCACCTGGGTGCATAGGCGTTAGAATAAGGCCCAAACTGGCTGGCTTCGGAGCCTCGAAACCCACGCCAATTGAAACATTGTGGCATGAGAAGGTTGTTAGTTTAACACCTATGCCACCTGGGTGAGCTGCTGGCGTAGTAATTACCTGAGTGAGGCACATACCCATCTAAAAAAAATCAAGCGCGACGTGTATCAGCTTCCGCAGAATTCCAGATCGCCGCGGCCAGATCGCCGTAGAATGAACCGCGCCATCGGTTTTCCTGTTAGCGCGAGGCTCGCTGCTTGTTCGAATCCTAGGTGAACCGGCCCAACTTCGTTCTTCCATTCCGGCATGCCGCCTCATCCCTCCCCTAAACACAATTCGCGACCCGGCGCGGATAACTCACCCCGAAATCCCATCGCCGCGCGTACTGCCCCCGGACGGCACTCCGTGCTGCTGAAGCACTGCCGACCTCCCCCCACTGTCTGAATCACAGTGGACGGAAACCCTAATTGCTCGATAAGCGGAGTCGCGAATTACGATTGCGGCCATTGAGTTGCGCCGGAAGGGCCATGGGACTGGTTCCGAACGAAGCGGGTGGTGCAAAAGCGGGACGGTTTCCTTGCACCCTGCGGGTGCGGAGGTGAAAATGGAGGGGTGAAAAAGGTTCGCAAACC
>JANYCV010000176.1 GCA_025360145.1 Acidobacteriaceae bacterium | reverse complement strand
ACCGGCGGGCCACCAGAATCTGCCGCGCCTGGGTTCCTTCACCGTACATTTTACGGATGTGTTCCGGTTCGCGACTGACGTCAAACGCGTCCGATGCATCCATCTGCATGCGGTAGGCAAGCTCGAAGGACTGGATGCGGGCTTCCAGCTGCGCGTCCTTTTCGCGTTGCTTGCGATGGCGCTCGTTGAACTGCTGCAACAAGTCGAGCTGCTGCCGCTGGGCCGGAAGCGAGATGTAGTTGTTCCGGATATGCTCGATCAGCTTCTCAATGTCCGTGTGTTTGGTGTCGATGTAGGTTCCCTGAAAAACGCCGGGTAAGAATGCGGACTGCCAATTCTGGGATTCCTGAATCGGATAGCCGCTGGGGCACATGGCGATAAACCCGGGCAGGTTTTGGTTTTCAGTTCCCAGGCCGTACGTGACCCACGAACCCAGACTCGGGCGCACTTGCCGCGCGTCGCCGCAGTTCATCAGCATCAGCGAGGGTTCGTGATTTGGCACGTCCGCCCGCATGGAGCGGATCACCGCGATATCGTCGATGCTTTCGGCCACGTGTGAAAACAACTCGCTGACTTCGATGCCACTCTTGCCGTATTTCTGAAATTTGAACGGCGAAGGAAACGCGGCCCCGGTTTTGCGTTCCGTGCCAAAACGCTTTTCTTCGGGGAGCAGTTTGCCTGCGTACTTCTGCAAGGAAGGCTTGGGGTCGAACGTATCCACGTGCGACGGTCCGCCATTCATGAACAAATGGATGACCCGCTTGGCTTTGGCTGGGAAGTGCGGCAGCTTGGGAGCCATCGGCGAATTGGCCGTTACTTCGGTACCCCTGGCGGGGGACAACATACCCACCCCGTTCATGACCGAAGCGAGACTGAGCGCACCCATGCCCATCCCACAGCGGGACAGGAAGTCGCGGCGGGTAAAAAACTGATCTTCCAATCGTGGCGCGTGATGACCCATATTTTGGTTCTGGTTTCGACCGATGATAGTTTAGTGATGACGCTGGCTGAGGGGTGAAAATTCAACGAAATTCCCCGACACAAAATTCAGCGACCGCGACCCTTGATCAAACTAACGCATTGAAGAAACACCGCAAGTCGGATTCAGTGGAGCCAGCCGCGAGCGGTGCATCTCGAAATTGTTGGTCACGGAGCGCGGCGTTTACGCCGCTTCAAAGGGCAGGACTGCTGCGCGTATGAAAGTTTCCAACGCATAGGACTTGCGCACGTGGAAGCGGGCTGAAGCCCGCGCTCCTGGGGGGCACCAGCAACGTCGGAATGCACCGCCCGGCAAGCGGCTCGGCCGGCCAAAAACTGCGGGGTCAAAACCTGGGGGGTTGGAAATTTCCTTTCGGCACCCAACCTTCGGTCACCAAAGCTATTCCTGAACAAAGTAGCTCAAGTTTTCCAACTCGATTGCGAGGTTCACATTGTTGACCATCACCTCCTCGGGCACTTGCAAGACCAGGGGGGCGAAGTTGAGAATGCCGGTGATGCCGCCTTGAACCAGCTCGTTGGTGACCGCCTGCGCGGCGGTGGCAGGGACCGTCAGAATCGCCATCTTAATGCCATGCCCGCGAATAAACTCCGCAAGTTTGTCCATCCCATACACGGGTTGCAAAATCTTCTTGTCGCGCCGACGCACGACATCCAGATCAAACGCGGAGACAATTTCAAAGCCTTCTGGTTCAAAACCACGGTAGGAGAGCAACGCTAATCCAAGGTTACCCAAGCCGACCAGAATAACGGGTTGTAGGCTGTTGGTGCCCAGGAGATCGGTAATCATCTGGGCCAGCTGCCCGACATCGTAACCAAGGCCGCGCGTGCCAAACTGTCCGAAGTAAGTCAGGTCCTTGCGGAGTTGCGTGGATTTTACACCCGCCGCCCGTGCCAACGCTTCACTGGAGACGGTGCGGATGCCATTGCTTTTGAGACGCTGGAGACAGCGCAAGTAAAGCGAGAGACGATAGATCGCTTTTCGGGGGATTTCGAGACGGGCAAGTTTATTCAAGCCAAGGCAAGCCGACAAGGCTCGCTGAGCTTGCCTCAGTGCCTAGTGCGGGAACCGTTGTTTAATTGACGAACGTCAATTCGTTGGTTTCCAACAATACCTGGGCAAACTTTTCCCATGTCACCAAGCGCCTGGGTCCAGTCACACCGCCGAACTCGCTCTTGGCATTGTAATCGCGCCCATCCATCTTAACCGTTGGCGCCCAGGTAAAACTGTCTCCCTGTGGGTTCGTGCGGCAATCTACCACAAAATCGATAGTGTCGCCCGCCTTGACCTGGACGCGCGGCAGTTTGGTGTTTACTTGGCTCTTCAGGATGTTCCAGCCGCCGATTTGACCCGCACCGCTGGAAATAATTCGACCGGTGATGCCGTCGCCTACCGTCCCCGTATGCACCAACATACCATCCACGGAGATAAATCCGTCCTGCGGAGCAGTCCAGCGGCGAATAGCCGCTTGTTGCGGATAATTACCCGGATAGCCGCCTTCAGCTGAAATATGGAGCGCTCCAAATTTTTGGTCCGGTCGGAAACCCGTCACTTGCCAAACGCCATTCGTAAAACGCTCCATCGGATAGAACTGCTTCAACTTGCGGCTAACCGGGTCTACCTCGCCGAATCCGTACTCCCAAGGTGACCGTCCGGGCAAAGGTCCCGAGGCACCCACGGCTTCCGATTGGAGGTACATCAAAGCCAGTTTCGCTTCCGAGGGCGTCGGGGTGCGCTGGTAAATGAGGCGATAGAGCAAGTTTACTTTTTCTTCCGGAGTTGGCTTGGCCGAGAAATCGGGGCGTCGCACCAAATTGCGGGCTTGTTCGATCACCAGCGGGCTGTTCATCATGAACAAAGCCTGTTGCGGCACAATCGAAGAACTGCGTTTACCCGTGGACAAGTCAGGGTTGGCAAAATCGAACGCCCGGAACATGTCAGGAATATTGTTACGGTCAACATAACCGTAAATCGTCCGGCGCAAGGAGTAGTGAGCCTCACTATTTCGATCAGTGACCTCATTGTTCAATTTCACGGAAGGCCCACCCATCTTCACGTCGAGCTTGCCTCCAATGGCCAGAATGGAGCTGCCTCGGCCGGACATCCAAGCCGCCACGCGCGCCTTCATAGCGGCGAACCAGGGCGGCCTGCTGTTCGGGCTGTTTATCGTCCCGGCGCTGCTCGAACTGCTGCCGGTTTCGCTGGTCGTGGCGCTATGCGGCGCTCCGCTCATCGCTTTCGGCGTAGTGGGCCTGCG
>JANYCV010000094.1 GCA_025360145.1 Acidobacteriaceae bacterium | reverse complement strand
TGCGATCGCAATACTGGGTTATGGGTGCGCCCTCGATGTACTCCATTACGAAGTACGGGCACCCTTTGGCGGTCGCGCCGGCGTCGAAGATTTGGGCGATGTTAGGGTGGTCCATCATCGCCAGCGCCTGGCGCTCGTTATCAAAGCGTGCGAGCACTTGGGCGGTGTCCATGCCGAGCTTCACAACCTTAAGAGCCACGCGCCGGCGAATGGGCTCAAGCTGTTCGGCTAGATAAACGGTGCCCATACCCACTTCGCCCAGCAACTGGATGATCCGATAGCGGCCGAAGTCCTCATCCCGCGCCACGGCTGTGGCAGGGCCAACCGTCTCAGTCCTGAACTCCTCAGTACCGGAACTCCCAAGTGCGCCTTGGATCAGACACATAGGGCACAGTCCCGCGGGATCGCCGGAACCCAATTCCGCTCCGCACTGAGGACAATTTGGCATTTCGGCCGGATTTGCTACAGCTATTTTATAACTTTCGCCCCAGAGGCTGTAACCTCCAGCCCGCGATTCCTTATTCGTGGCAGGTGAGCCGGATTAGGACTGGCCGCCTGATCGATAAACCTAAAAGGAGATTCCAGTATGAAAACCATAACGAGATTCAATATTTATCTGCCGATAGCGGCGATGATTCTGACAGCGTCGCTTGCCGTCCCGGCGGCGGCACAGAACCAAGTACCCTTTAAGGGTACGTTCCAAGGGAATGACGCCGTCGCCCCGCCCACGATCACTACAAGCGGCACGGGAACCGGCACGCTTGTCGGTCAACTTTCATTAACCGAGGTAGTTTCATTAATCTCGCTCACAGGCGCGGGTCATTGGGTGGCGGCGAATGGGGACACCATCGAGACGACGTTCGTCGCATTTCCCGACTTTACTACACATGCACTTGGTTACATTACGGTCAGGGAGACTCACACCATTACTAGTGGCACGGGTCGATTCACGGGAGCCCAGGGAGGCTTTCAATTGGAGCGCACGCACATTGTGGCACCCAGTGCCGACGGAACGCACGTCACCTTCGGCTCATTCCACGGGACCATTACTTCCCCGGGTGCAGCTCACTGAGAACAGGCAACACTCGCGCGGAGAAGCGATGCCGAGTAGAGGTGTCTGACGCCATTTCTCCAAGCAACCTAGGTCTTCGACCGCTTGAAAGATTTCTTTAGAAATTTTTCAGGCGGTCATAGACCTAGCGGGATCGCGCCCGAAAACGGGGACAGACAAAACGGGGACAGGCTACGCTTTCGCCAAATTCTTTGAGCGGAATGCCCGCGCGCGGTCACCGTGGGCATCGCCCATCACATCACTCAACGAGGCAATCACCGCCAGACCGTTTTCCATCACGACGACGACCGCCGCCTGTACCTCGCCATTTTGCGCGAAACCGCTCCGCGCTATGGTGCCACAATATCGGCCACGGTGGTCCGGCAGCCCGGCAATAGCGTGTCTACCGGTCGCACGCCAGCCGGTCACCAGATCTCTCTGCCCGCGCCACTCTCGGAAAACAATAGGAGCTATCTGGAGTGACCCGCCACGGGGCTCGGATTACGCGGCGACTTCCACGTAGTCAACCGGCGAGTGTGGTTCCGGAATCGGCTCACCCACTTCACGCCTCGCCTCGAAGTGCGCAACCAGGGCTTCCTGAAAGCTCCGGCGGATCTCCTCCTCAAAATCTCCAACAGCCACACATCCCGAAACATCAGGCGAATAGGCCGGGTAGCCCGTCCCTGTCTGTTCGATGATTACCGGATGCTGGGTATGTGCTTCACTCAAGTAATTACTCTGGCAGCAGCTCAGGTGGGGCGGGCCCCCTGGCCGGCGCGGGACGCCTTCGTCCCGCTGCTGGAAGCGAAACGAAAGCCCCAATGCGCCAGCCACACGAAACGCTGCGAGACCGTACCCGCTTGAGTCAAGCACATACCCAGTTACCGGATAACGTCTCGCGCTCATTTCAGCCCCGCCTTTCTGAGTATAACGTTCAGCGTACCTGGTGCAAGTTCCTTCCCTTCGTTGCCCGGAACCGTGATGACGAAGGCTTCGTGGGGATGTTTGCAGTGCCGATGGCTGCCCTTTGACCTCATCTGAGCCCAGCCGTGCTTTTCGAGCAAACGAATCACCGCAGTACCTTCATCGGCATGACAGGTTCATCGTACTCTAACCAGACCGTATGGCGATAACCACTGCGGCCACTCGGTTGCATTCGCGCCTCGTAGATTTAGCTTCTGGTCATGGTCGCGGATCGTTCTTGGATGACATGCCGTATCCGGAAGCGCCTCGACGGCGGCAGTCCAGCGCGCCAAGACGCCCCGCGCAGCCGCCCGCTTTTGAACTTCTCCCAGGGGGGTGCCGGACCATGCGCATCTCGCAGTCGCGGATCGATCGGACACCGGAGTCTGCAAGCTCAAGTCTGGCCTATCACAGACAAAATAGGCGAATCCCAAAAAAGTGAAAACTCAATTTCCCCTGTATTCAGCCGCTTAGCGAAAATAAGCACCCCGCCCCGTACGCCCCAATACGACAATCAGTCCGGAAAGCGAACCTCTTACTTTCTAAAGGAGTACGACGATGACCACTCGAACCACCGCCCGGCGCGCCGCGAACCAGAGGAATAGCCGGCAATCCACCGGCCCTATCACGCCCGCCGGAAAAGCCAGGATGCGCAACAACGCCCTGCGCCACGGCCTAACCTCGAAGCACGTCGTCATCGACGGCGAAGACCCTGCGGAGTACGAAGCTCTCCGCCAGGATCTGCTCAACGAATGCAACCCCGCCACCGTCCAGGAAGTCCAACTGGTCACCGAAATCGCCGAAACCTCCTGGCGTCTGCAACGAGCCCGCCGGGTAGAAGTCCAGCTCTACGATAGGAACATACAGGATGGCCCCGATCCCGACGCCGCCCTCGCCGCCTGTTTCCACGCCAACTCCCGCGAGTTCGATAAACTCCGCCGCTACACAACCACCATAGAGCGATCCTACTACCGCGCTCTCACCGAACTCCGCAAACTACAGAAGGAAAGGAAGATATCCGCAAATGGCTCTGTTTCGCAAAAACGCCCGAAGCTCTCGGTGCCCCTTCCAGAGCCCTCCGAAAATGGCTCTGTTTCGCAAATCCCTGGAGACTCTCAATGAAGACCTTCACCCCAACCTCGGAAAAGGAAATGATCGACACCCTGACCGGCATTTTTGAAGGCGGCAGCTACTGCGCCATCGCCGACAGCCCCACCGACGTGAAAGGCGGGCTCAGCTTCGGAAAGCACCAGGTCTCTGAGATCCAGGGAACCCTGCTCGCTCTCCTCAAAAAATACACAAACAAACCCACCGCCACCCCGGCCAACGTCAGCGCAATCAACTTCCACATCGCGCTGTTCAACGCTGCCGGAACAAAGTACACCGGCACAATCACCCAGCGGGACGACTTCAAACGCGCTCTCAAGAACGCCTGCGCAGACCCGGCCATGCAGCAAACGCAAGACGAATTCTTCGAGGTCGTCTACTTCACTCCGGCCATGCGCCGCGCCTCCGATTTCGGTATCGCAACACCGCTCGGCAGATCCATCTTCTACGATATATCCATCCAGGCCGGCCCAAACCGCGTGACGTTCTATCGCGCCGCTCTCGACCGTTGGAACGCGGAACACCCCGGCACAAACGCCACCGCGTGCGCCCCCAAGGACATCACCGGTCCGGACGAAAAAACATTCCTCACCTATGTAGGCGCCGCCCGCCGCACGGAAATGCTCAACTCGTCATCGAAGGATTACAGGGCCAGCGTCTACCGCCCGGACGAATTCGACAAGCTTCTTACCGGCGGCAACCTCGATCTCAAAACAGGCTTTGTTTTCCGCGGCTGTCAGATCGCTGGTCTCCCGGTGTAAAGGAGGGATACAATCGTAGAAATGAAAAACACCCTGGTCGTCGTGATTTTCGCTCTAGCCGCAACTGCATGCAGCTCGGGCCCAGCAACCTCAGAGAAGAAGCCGGACGCCCAAGCTCCGCCGCCGGTGGTGATGGTAGGCGGCCAGCCCGCGTTCACTCTGGAGCGCCCGAAGAGCACCGATACCACGAAGCCCCGTTTCGTCAGCGCGCAAATTCTGCCGGGCCGCGGCATGACCACGTACCAGATCCGCGCCTACGTCCCAGGCAAGGGTGAGATCGATCTGATGGAAGCGCCCCCTCTGGCCGACGCGCCAAAGTTGATGAATGGCGGACCGGAGGATCTGATCGGCAACAAGTCGTTCAACGTCGGTGGTGCCATACTGCTGCCGTATGCAAACCGCATTCGCGGCAAGCTCTCCGCCGATGGCACAACGATCGAGACTCCCATCATGGGCAAGCCCGTCACGCTGATCGCCAACTGGAAAGGCAAGAATCCGGAGGCAGTCAAGAACGCGATGCACGGCCTGATTCTGGACGCAAAGATGGACAAGGTCACCACCGATACGAAGCCCGATGAATCCTCAGTTACCGGAACGTTTCACGCCGGCGACTTCCAGGGCCACTGGCTTTCGAAGACGGACGTGGATACGAAAATCACCTTGAAGGACGACGCTTTCATCATGACCGTGACCGCCAAAAACGTAGGCGCCGAACCGCTCCCGATTGGCATCGGCTGGCATCCCTACTTTGTGTTGCCCAGTGGAGACCGCACCCAGGCCAAGCTCCACCTGCCGGCCAAACAGCGCGCCCTGGTCACCAACTACGATGATGTCTTTCCGACAGGCAAAATCGAGAAAGTGGCTGGCACTCCCTACGACTTCACAGCAGCAGGCGGCGCGGCGCTCGACAAACTTTTCCTGGACGACAGCTTCGTGGATCTTCAGAAGACCCCGGAAGGCAACACAGTAATCGAAATCCGAGACCCGGCCGCGAAGTTCGGCCTGCGCGTAACCGGCATGTCGAAAGAGATCACCGCAATCCAGGTCTACGCGCCCTTGGACAAGAAGTTTGTCGAGCGCCGCGCCGCCCGCGGCTGTGAAGTCGTAGGGAGTGCCAGCCACCTTCTCGATTTTGCCTGTCGGAAAGACATCGTCGTAGTTGGTTACCAGTGCTCGTTGCTTGGCCGGCAGGTGGAGCTTCGCCTGGGTGCGGTCTCCACTGGGCAACACAAAGTAGGGATGCCAGCCGATGCCAATCGGGAGCGGTTCGGTGCCTACGTTTTTGGCGGTCACGGTCATGATGAAAGCGTCGTCCTTCAAGGTGATTTTCGTATCCACGTCCGTCTTCGAAAGCCAGTGGCCCTG
>JANYCV010000080.1 GCA_025360145.1 Acidobacteriaceae bacterium | reverse complement strand
CCGGTGATTGGATTGGATGTCTGGGAACACGCGTATTATCTGAACTACCAGAATCGCCGCCCCGACTATATCAGCGCCTATTGGAATGTTGTGAACTGGCAGGAAGCCGGGAAACGATTCACGTCCGGTAAGTAGCGCTCGTTTTATTGGGCAGGCTTTCGGGCCTGCCCTTCGCACACTCTGAGGCTAAAGCCGCGGCCTGTTCGTATACTGCTTTGAACGTGTTCATTTCCGCTGAGCTTCCACCGCTACGCAAACCTTCGCCGACCGGATAGGCCGCACCCGCCCGATGAAGACTTTGTTGCTTGCCCTGTCTCGCACCGATTTCGCCGGTCCCGTGCAACATTATGCCCGGCAACGGACGCCTTGACCGGCGATTGCGATGTGATCCCGTTTTCTTGCGTTTGCTGATCAGTCCCAATTCTTGCAAAGCCGTCTTGACCCACATGTAGCTTTGCGTGATGCCGTGCACTTCGCGCAGTTTTTCCTGGAAGTGCTGCACGTTGAAGTCGAAGTACATTTCTCTTTGCAACTTCAGCACCTGCTCCAGAATTTCTACCGGTACCCGTTTAAGGCTCGGATTGCGCTTAAGGTAATCCTATAGCCCGCTATAGCCGTGCTCTTTGTATTTCTCTCTCCAACGTCTCATCGTCCGGCCGGTTACGCCGATTATCCGGCAGCTTCGCACCACTTCAACTTTCCAGACATCGCCTTCAGGATCACTTTTGAATCTTCATTCTCCGCTTCGTTTACGCGGCTGAGATCTGCTATTTGGTGCTTACCACACTTTCCAGCTTTTCCCATTCGTTCGCTACTTTTCGTGAGCGGTTCTGGTGTATACTCGCGAGCAGCCTGGGTGTGAAACGGCAATTCTGGATTACGCAGAAGGGCAACATACATGAACTCTTCCTCCAATCAACCGGTTGACCCCGCCTTCTCACGGTCGCTAGTCGAGGACGAATACTTCCAGCATCTGCTCACAAAGCATTTCGACGCCGAGTTCAAAGGGAACCTGCGAGTGGAAGCGGAGAAGGCGACCAGGGACTACTGGAACACCCGCTTGAAACTCGGTACAACGGCGCTTGCATCGATCCTCTCCGTCGCTGGTCTGTTCGGCTATTCGACCTGGAGCAAAATGAGCGAGGAGTTACAAACCCAACGGAGCAAAATGCGGGTTTCGCTCATCGACTTAGAGGCCAAGCGGATGGGGATCGAGAAGTTGAATTCGGACATCCACAGCGTCGCCGAGCGTGCAACGCAGGACGGGCAGAACTTCCAGGCTTCGGTCAAAGCTTCCATTACCGACGCGCGCAACGTGGTCAATGGCTACATCTCGCACGGCGAGAGACTGTACGACTCCACCGACAAGCTATCGACCAAGACATTCGCTGTCCTCCAATCCAGCTTGACGCAGGCCTCCAGCGACACGAGGAAGCTGGAAACCGTGGCCATCAAAATGGACTCGGCCGCCCAGTCAGGGGAGGATCTGCGCAAGGCCCTTGAAAAGGAGCTCACAGCGCTACGGGCGCAAGGTGTAAAGCTGACGCAGCAGGTGCACGAGATGGATGACCGGCGAAAGATACTCGACGAGGACCTCACCCGCGTCGAGGCCTTGCGGCAATTTGCTGCCACCAGCGCCTCGGAGGTTTTCGCGCTGCGGTCCCACGCCCCGTACAACAGCGTAACGCTCAGAATACCGGACCTCGACGCCCCCTCCAAGTTTTACGACATTTCCTTCACCTCAAATGGCCTTTCCCCGCCGGTGTCTCTCGTCGTGAAGGTCGTCCACCCAGACGCGAACAAGTGCTGGTCCGGCCCGCTTCCGATTCTTAAAGTCAAAGATGCCGTTCGAATTCCGACGCTGCCCTTTCGCGTCGAGATGGTCTTCCTTTACCACACCATGCAAGCCCCAGACTTCGCCATTCTTAATGTCCGCTACGACCCTGCCGCCATCCACTCGGTCGGTTCGACCACCTCCTCCGCTCGCCGTTAACCGGATCTAACCTTACTTCACCCAGACACCCCGAGAGGGCACACTCGCAGCGATCAAGGCCAAAGCGAAGCGAAGCCCGAAGGGTCGCCTTGACCACGCGGAATGGCTCGCGTGCAAAATCGGCGGAATGGGCGGAGCTGAAGGAATGGCCCGCCTTGTTCCAGCTCAAAAGAGCAAGCAGCCAAATTCGGATTTCCTTCGGTACCCAAAAGAGTGTTTACCAGTTCGTATACGAACCGTCCGGACGCTTCAACATGGGCGTCAGTGAGTAATGATCTTTATAATCACCGATCATTTGGAGCTTCGTGGTGTCCACCTCGACACCCAGGCCCGGCCGTTCGTTCGGCCACAACTTCCCGTTCTTCAGATCATAGCTGTGGTTCAAATACGGCCAAGGCCGCGTACCGCCCATCACCATCTCCATCAGCGCCGGACCCGGGAACGCTGCACAGCAGTGCACCATCGCCGCTTCCGAAATCGGCCCAGTGAAGTGCGGCACCAGCCCCACGTAATGGGTTTCGCACATCGCCGCAATTTTCTGGAACTCCGTGATGCCGCCTACGTTCGGGATGGTCGCGCGGGCGTAATCGATTAGCTGCTGCTCAATCAATTCATTCCACTCCCACTTCGGCCCGAACTGTTCACCCACCGCGATCGGTACCTTCACCTGATGCCGCAGCGTCCGGTAGACGCCGGGATTTTCGCTGCGCACCAGATCCTCGACGAAGTACGGCCGAAGCGGTTCAATCCTGTTTGCCAGCGCCACGGCGTCCGGCATATCGAGTTCGGTGTGGAAGTCGATGCACCATGCGCCATCCTTGCCAACGCCTTCGCGCACCTGCTGGCAAAGTTCGTACACCCGATTCACGTTATCGAAGCGGTCCATTACAGGGCCGGAAGTGTCGGTTGAAATCCGGTAGGCGCGGAAGCCGGCATCCACGCACGCCTTCGCTACTTCTTTCGGCGATCCCTGCGCCGGGTAGCCGGTGGAGTAACACTCCACGTAATCACGGGATTGGCCGCCGAGCAGTTGGTAGACCGGCACGCCCAGCGCCTTCCCCTTGAGATCCCATAGCGCGACGTCGAGCGCGCCCAAGGCGTGGACCTTCTCGCGGCCCGCGGGATAGAAATAGGCTCGGAACATGGACTGCCACAGACGGTCCGTGCGGAACGGATCTTCGCCGATCAGCAGCCCGGCGCACTGCTCCATTGTGTCCGGCGCACCGCCTTCGCCCACGCCAATCAGGCCCGAGTCGGTCTCGATAAGAACCACATTGGTGCTCTGGTTAAACAGTGGCTGTCTGACGTTCGGCCGGCCAGCCGCGTCGGTGGGCGTTTTGTAGTACCGGATGCGCGTGATCTTGGATTTGGGCAACCCGGCGGCGTCCGCGCGGTCAGCCAGTGTAGCGGCGCCCGCGGCGCCCAGGCATGTGTTGAGAAATGCTCGGCGATTCATTTGAGGCCATCATATCAGGCGCTTCCGCGAGGAAAGCGTCTTTGCGGGCCGCTTACCGATCCCCACAAGGGTTTGTGGAATCAAACGGGTACGCGACCGGGGCAGTATCAGCTTCTTGGAAACGATGCCCGTCACGGTTTCAGACGCAGTGCTCACGGCCGCTCACATCAGTGAACCCGAGTTGAAGCAGGAACTTGCGTTGACGCTCTTCCGGCAAGGGCGTCTGACCCTGGCGCAAGCGGGCCGTCTTGCGGAGATGGGCCAGCGCGCCTTTCAGGCCCTACCGGCGAAACGCCAGATTCCGATCCATTACGGGGTAGAGGAGTTCCGGGCGAACCTTCGGACTCTCCGCCAGACGGAGCAGCTTTGATCGTTGACTGCTATACGTCACCGCTCCTGAAGCTTGCGCGGACAGGTCGTCTTGAACTTCTGCTTTTGCTATATCGGCAGGTGCTCATTGCTTCCGCCGTCTATGAGGAACTGACGGTCTGCGAATGCGATCTGCCTCCGGCGATAGACCTTGCCGCGGCTCCGGACCGCGTCTAAGAGCTTCGTGAGGATCTGGACCCAGGAGAGGCTGAAGCAATCGTGCTTGCAATTGAGCGTCGTGCCGCCAGTGCTGCCGGCCTTACGGTTACAGGTCTCCCCGGCGTCGTGGCCGGAGCGAAAAAGGCTGGGCTGATCGATCCCGCTGCGCCTTGAACCCTAAACCGGCAGCGGAAGAAGCTTAAGTTGGCAGCACTGCCGAGGGGATGCCGAATGCCTAAGCCGTCGCCGGGCCGGGGCACTCGGAAGCATTACATGGCACCAAGTTCAGAAGGGGAAGGAAAACGTGGCAGAGAGTACGATTGGTGTACTCGGTTGCGACGACCGGAGGCGGCCTCAGTCCCGTTAAACCAGCAGCGGACCCGGTGTGTCTGGGTTCACGGCGGGGCATCCGGCCAACGCGGAGACGCGGCAGAGTCTCTGGTCGGCTGCTACGAGCACGCCAACGTGTCCGCACTGCTTTAGGTCAAGGGCAACGGCCAGTTGCAAGGCATCGAGAGTCCGGAGACCATCCGTCACTCCGTACTGACTCAAGAGGCGCCGGGCGCTATGGAAGTGAATCTCGTGAAACGGTGGCCCAACCAGAAGGCGCTGTTGAGCAAGATCGGCACGAAAACGCCGCCGTGCTACTTCGAGCGCCGGTGGATCGATCTCCCTGGTCCTCGTCTTGATCGCCAGTACGGATTCGAACTCCACAATCGAAAGGTGAGAGATCCACGAGCGCGAACCTGCCTGCTCGAGAAGACGATCCACGAAGTCGGAGCCGTTCTCCTTGTGGTAGTGCTTTGCTAACGCGCTGGTGTCAAGGAAGTAGTCTGGCAATCAATCAGCGCTCTTCCCGCTGAGCGATCACGGCGTCGGAGAGCGAACCGGAAATGGTTGCCAACGCCCGCCTCACTTCATCCAGGCTGACAGTGTCCTGGGCCGCTTGCGCCCATTCTTCCGGAGAGAAGTATCCGGCGATTTCCTGGCCAACCGAACCGGGGTCGATAATGGTGACGGTCACCTGCTGCCTCTCTTCGAGCGGCAGCGCCTCCAAAGGCTGGAGAACACCATTTTTGTACACGGCCTGAAGTCGCCTCTCCATACGCCTTCAGTTTAACCGATCCTCTTTCCCGTGGTGGCCAGCGCTCCGCACCCGGTGGAGGCCAAACAAGATTCTTGCAAAGTGTGGTGTCTAGGTGTAATATCGCACATATACAATGGCGAAGGCAGAAACGTCCGAGGAAGTCCGGCGATGGTTCTTGCGCGCCGTGCAAGGCCTTTGGCCGGTCGCGCTCGGCTCCATCTCCCTCCGGAAAAGTCCGTGTGTTCGGGAGAACTGTTCTACATGTCAATCCGGTGTTGGCCATAGCAGCTATGCTCTGTCCGGTTACCAGGGAGAGCGACGCTTCTCCGTCTACGTCCCAGACGAACTGGCACCGGATGTTCAAGAGGCCGTCGAGAGCGGCCGGCAACTTCAGGAATTGATGAAAGAAGCTGGGTTGCGATATGTTCGGGCCCGGAAGAGTGAGAGACGCACCAGATCACGCCGATGATCCCTTGGCCGTCTCGCTTGCAGGGCTCATTTTTGCCGTGAGAACCGCCCGAATCGAGGCGGTTTTCACGTAGGATTGGGAGGCCCGCGGATGCTCACTTCGGAAGGTTTGTTGAGCTGGTTTCAGGGACGCAATGTTCCTGAGTCTACGCGCGCCACCATCAATCAGGTCCGGTCGGCGGCGCCGTCTCGACGGGTGAGAGGCGGCCGATCCAACGTCAGCGGCCGCTACCCCAGCAGGAAAATGGGCATGACCATCCAGTTCGAGAGCCACCGGGTGGAACTCGCAGGGATCTACGAAATGGAGCACGACGCCGGCGTCCTCGAGTACTATGACCAACCACCGCCGATCAAGCTCGACTACGAAAGCGCCGCGGGAAAGAATCTTGGTGTGGTTCACACACCAGACTTCTTCGTCATCCGCGCTGCAGAGGCCGGGTGGGAGGAATGGAAGACCGAGGAAGATCTCCAGCGCCTCAGCGAACAAAGTCCCAACCGCTATTGTGCTGGCGCCGACGGCCGGTGGTGTTGCCCGCCGGGTGTGGCACACGCCAGTCAACTCGGCCTGTACTACCGTGTACGATCCTCGGCGGAAGTCGACACAGTGTTTCAACGGAATATCCTGTTCCTGGAAGACTACCTTCGCAGCGGTGAGCAAGAAATCCCCCGCGCAAGCCGCGACGCAGTCCTGGCTCTCGTATTGGCCGCGCCCGGGTTGTCGCTCGACGATT
>JANYCV010000482.1 GCA_025360145.1 Acidobacteriaceae bacterium | reverse complement strand
TGGGCTGGGATGAATGGGATAAATGGGATAAGAGAAAGAGGACGGAGCGAGTAGTCCGCGGGCATCCGGGGGCTGCGATCATGCTGTGGATGGCGGAATGCTGCAAGCTTGGCTTTGATCGGGCTTCCGGGTTCGGTTGGGCCTCTCTGGGGTTGGTCCAGGGGAACGGGAAACACTGAGATTTCATCGCGTGAGCGGCACTGCGTTTTCGTAACGGACGTCCATGCCGTATGATTCTCAATGAGCACTTTTTAGGAGACTTCATTGATAACCACGTGGAATAGATCCCGGCAGATGCTGGATCGCTCGCGCCGCTCCCTTGCCGGCGGCGTTAGCAGCCCGTTTCGCGCCAAGGCACCCGTGCCGCTCTTTTTCGAAAGCGGCAGTGGAGCCAGACTTCGCGATGTGGATGGGAACGAGTACATCGACTACCAACTCGCCTGGGGACCGATGATCCTCGGTTACAGCCATCCGGCGATGGTGGAGCGATTGCGTAAACAGGCGGAGAAACCGCTGAGCTATGGCGCGCAGCACGAGTTGGAATTTATCGTCGCGGAGAAGATACAGGCGCTGGTTCCATGCGCGGAACTGGTTGCATTTACTTCCAGCGGCAGCGAGGCCGTGCAGCTTGCGCACCGGCTGGCACGCGCGTTCACCGGCCGCCCGCTGATTCTGAAGTTTGAAGGCCACTATCACGGCTGGATGGATTCGGCCCTGGTGAGCTATAAGCCGCAACCCGATGAAGTGGGCCCACGCGAAACGCCGCAAAGCGTTCTCGGCTCCAAAGGCCAGGCGGCGAATGCTGCGGACAACACAGTCGTCGCGCCGTGGAACGATCTCGAAATCCTGGACCGGATTCTTGCAGCGAACAAAGGCGCGGTGGCGGCCATTATGATGGAGGCGGTACTCTGCAACAGCGGTTGCCTGATGCCCAGTCCCGGATATCTGGCCGGTGTCAGAGAGCTTGCGGACCGCTACGGGGCGCTGCTGATTTTCGACGAAGTCATCACCGGATTCCGTATCGATCCCGGCGGAGCCCAAACGCATTTCGGAGTGAAGCCGGATCTGGCCACATTTGGCAAGGCCGTGGGTGGAGGCGTACCGCTGAGCGTAGTGGCAGGACGTGCCGGCATCATGGGAATGATGTTCACCGGAGGCGTAGTGTTCGGCGGAACATTCAACGGCAATCCGTTCTCCCTCGCAGGCGCCGACGTGTGTCTTGACGAACTCTCACGAGACGGCGGCGCTGCGCTGCGTCACGCCAACTGCATGGGAGAGAGGCTGATGGACGGCATTCGAAGCCTGTCGGCCGCGCACAAAATCCCGCTGCAGGTTACTGGTTTCGGAGCGGCGTTTTACTTACACTTCACGGATCGGGAAACGTTGTCGAGCTACCGGGATACGTTCGACGACAACAGGGATAGGTTGCAGAAATTCCTCTACGCGGCCATGGAAGCGGGAGTGATTCTGGTACCCGATGGACGTCTGTATGTATCGGCTGCTCACAGCGAAGCTGATGTCGCAGAGACTCTCGACAAGCTGAGCGGAGCGTTCGAACGGCTGTGAAATTTGGAGCGGGAGACCAGGATCGAACTGGCAACCAACAGCTTGGAAGGCTGTGACTCTACCATTGAGTTACTCCCGCTTTCCTAAAACCATTGTACGGAATGAAGCGGGCGACGGTCAATTTTTGGTGGTGGCCTAATCGTGATTTGAAAGCTTTTTAGGGTCATGTCGCCGATTATGAGACTGTCCGCGGCAATGAAAACTGGTCTAAGAGCGAAATCTGGGTAGCGCTGGCGTTCACGGTTATCGCTGTAGCTGCTCTGTGAACCGCCGTTGACGCCAGCCGCCAAACAAGAATTCACAACAGGCCTGGGTTGGGTAGGCCGAGGGCGCTGGGATCGTGGCTCGTAACAAAGATTGAGAGCCTGCCGGAAATAGATTGGGTAGCGGACAGGAGTTTAGAAACTTTGGCGGATAGCGATGTTTGGAAATGCCTCATGCTTGTGTGGTGAGCTCGAATTTCCGAACATGCGATCTGGATTAACACTTTTTGATGCCTCCTTCATTGCAGGGCTGGTTGTTGGAGAGTCATTTGGCGCGCTTCGTGGCGGAACTGACCGATGGTTTGGACCTGTCTGCTATTTACGGTTACTGGATGTGTGATTTGCTCAAGTGGGGACTGTCTGGCAGCGTTTCGTGTGGCTGACGTATTGGGGCTTTCGTTTCGCTTCCAGCAGCGGGACGAGGGCGTCCCGCGCCGGCCAGGGGTCCCGCCCTACCTTGGCTGCTGCTGCCAGAGCAATTACCTGGGGCAAGGACATACCCAGCCTCACGTATTGAGTGGGGCCGGTCCCGGTTAGGTCTTTACTTGCTCATAATTATCCGGCTGCAACAACGACATTTGCGGTTCCGAAAAAACTGGGGAACGGGACAGGCTCTACGCTAACGCGTCAGTGCTTCGGATATCCGGGACTGGCTTGCACTTCCTTGATCTGCGCCAGGTGGCGTTCATTGTGCGATGGAATCATCAGCAACGCCTGGTAGACATCGATGGTTCCGAAGGGCGCTTGCAGAAACGACCCTCGCAGGCTCTCCGGCGTTGTCCGCAGATAGCGAATGTTCCGGTCGCGGGTTTGCAGAAAGTGCTGTAGCACTTCATCCTTCGTCTTCCACCGTCCGGTTGGCACAAAACTCTCCGGGGCCTTCGCTTTGTTGCTCCGGTCAGTCATGCGCGCGAGAATGCGCTGATCATCCAGCTTTATTTCCGGCGCGGCCAACGGCTTGGCCAGTCCGCCCATCGCAAATTGAAACAGGTTGTCCTCGGCAAGGGCGAGATGTTCGGTAACCTCCGCCACAGACCAGCGGTCCGGCGCCGGCTTGTACTTCCACTGTTCCTGGCTGATGCCGGCCAGGGCATCCACAAGCTGTTTGCGCGTCGCGTGCAGATAGCTCATCGCGTGGTCCCGGTCGCCTTGCGAAAGTGCCCCAGCGGGCGCCGCGGGCGTGACGCTGACTTCTTTGAAGTAGATGGTCGACGCCTGGTCGTGATTCTGCAAGCCGATGTATCCAAAATCGGCGCGCGGGCCTCTCACCGGTTCAAACCATTCTTTCCGCTCGGGGACGGCCTGGTCGTTGAGGAACTCGTTCACCTTCTCGCCGTTCAACACGACCGTGGTCTTCTTTCCCTCAATCTGGATGTCCATGGCGTTCCACCCGCCACCCGGCTTCTGCGCGCGCTTTGTCACCTTGCTCAGCGAATAGAGCGCCCCGGTGCAATGCCAGTCGTCACCCGATGAATCGATCTGCACCTCATAGCCGTTGTGGACGCCGTACCACGGATCGTTTGGCGCTTCCGGCATGCGAATATACACGCCTGAATTGGCTCTTGGGCTCGCCGTCTTGAACACGACATGGATCGTCTGGTTCCCGAACTTCTGGCCGGCGTAATACAGCAGGCCCATGCCGCCTTCCGTCTTCAGCATCCCGTCTTCCACCAGGAATCTGCCGGGCCCTACCATTCGCCAGCCCGTCAGATCTTTGCCGTTAAACAATTGCTTGGTGTCCGCCGCCACAAGCAAGGACACCGCCGTCAGAGTAAGGATGAAGAGCCGCATATCGCCCAGTCTACTTGAATTACTTGCCTGCGGGCATAAATTTCACACACACCGGGAAGGGAA
>JANYCV010000014.1 GCA_025360145.1 Acidobacteriaceae bacterium | reverse complement strand
GGCAGACCAAGAAGCAGCGCCGCCAGATCCTGACCGATGGGTGCGGCAGCGGAGTTATCAAAAGGCCCGTTCGTCCAGTTGTTTCCGAATACGAAGGTGCCGTTGGAATAGCCATAATTGATTTGCGATTCGCGCTGTTGCCGGACGTCCAGGCCAAACTTTAGGCTGTGCTTACCTTGAATCTTGGTAAAACTTTGGTAGATCTGGAACGTGTCAAAGGGAAATTCGACGCCACCGGTATCGCCCAGAGGGGTGAAGGTGGAGAAGGAAATTCTCGGCAGGATTTTGCGCGGCGCAGCGGCCGTAAGGTATGCAGGCAAACCCAGGGAGGTGGAATCGTACCCCAACGAAAAATTGCGCAAAGGCTCGACGAAGCGAGTCCAGTTAAGGCGCGTATTCATCAGGAACGTGGGGCTGATGGTGTAGACGTCATCGACAGTATAACCCCAGTTCAGACGCTTCAGTCCGTCGGTTGCGGTTGGATTGTCGTTTACTAATTTACCGAACGCGTTTCCGCCATTCCCGGTGCGCAGATTGTGCCGCGCTCCGAAGAAGAACCTGTGCCGGTCGGAGAGCGCCACGTCTAGACGGCCGATCACGTTGTAGAAGGTATTTCGTTCTCCATCCGAGTTGGACAAGTAGTTGGCCTGCCCGTTGGCGTTCCCCGCCTGGTTGGGCAACGCATAGTACTGGAGATAATTCTTTGCGATAGGCGAGATGCGATTGGCCGGGATGATATTACCGGGAAACGGCTGCCGGGCTATGCGTCCGCCTTGGACGACTCCGGTGAGCGGATCGTAGATCTGATATACGGAACCGATGTTGAGGAGCGTTGAGAAGTCGCCGTTGCGTTCAGCGGCTGTGGGCATTGTGTTGGTGCTCGGTGCGGGCAGCGCGTCCTTAACGCCCTCGTAGGCGAACATGAAAAACACCTTATTGCGGCCATCGAAGATCTTTGGCAAACGAACGGGGCCGCTGAACGATCCTCCATATTGGTTGAAGCGGCTCACCGGCTTCTTTGCCGACGCCTTATTGGTGAAGAAGGGCGTCGCGTTAAAGGCGGAGTTTTGGTTGAACTCATACAAGGTTCCGTGGAATTGGTTTGTTCCGCTCTTGGTAATGATGTTCACCGTGCCTCCGCCGCTGTGGCCATAGGCTGCGTCCGCCTGGAAGCTCTCGGCCTTTACCTCGGTCACCGCGTCCATCGGGGGGTTGTAGGCGACGCGTAGATTGCCGGTATTATCGGCCGCGCCGTCGATCAGAAGCTCGTTGACCTGCGCGGGAGCGCCGCCCATGGAGAATCCGGAAGGACCGGCATTGTCAAAGGGCCGCGTAAAGCGCGGGTCCGTATTCGGGACCACGCCGAAGGCGAGCTGCGCGAGCGCGAGCGGAGTACGGCCGGAGACGGGCATGTTTTCGATCTGCGCCGAGGTAATTACCTGTCCGGTGGAAGCGGAGGCCGTTTGTAAAATCGGCGCATCGCTCGACACGGTTATGGTTTCGGTGATGGCGCCTAATTCCATTTGGATATCGATGCCAAGACGCTCATTGGCGCCGGCCGCAAGCTTATCGCGTGAGTATCGTTTAAACCCGGGAGCCTCCGCCGTTAGTTGGTACGTCGCGGGCGGAAGGAAAGGAATCGAGTAGATGCCATCATTATCGGAAATGGCTTCAAATTTCGCAGCCGTTTCGATCTGGGTGGCGATAATCTTGACGCCAGCTACTACAGCATTCTGGGAATCGCTGACACGGCCGCTAATGGTGGCGCGAAACTCCTGCGCCGAGAGAGAGTGGGCGGACAACAAAGCGAGTAAAACTGGGAGAGACAGGCTTAACTGTTTCTTTTGCAACATGCGAGACTCCTTGAGCTACGATCTCCGGGTTGGTCCACTGATTCGTGGTTAAAACAGGTGGGAACTGAGGGATTCCCCTTGAGTGGCGCGCTGATGGGCCTACAGGGAGATGTTGGCCGCACTGAAAGAGCGGACGCCAATCGCCTCCACATTCAACCTGAACTGGGCAGGGCGCAAAGAAGGGCTGGCGTAGAAACCTGCCGCGCTGCAAATGGCTGACCGTTCAAATCTGGTTCCGGCTTCAACCGCCATGACCTTTGCGTCAGCTATGGCGGTGCCGTAAGGATTGGTAATGGATCCGGCCAGTTCGCCCAGACCCTGTGCATTGGATAGCGTTGCAATGCCAAACAGTATCCCCAAAGAAGCAAGTACTCGTTTCATCGAGCACCTCCGTGTAACTGTACTGTATTCCTTGTACAGGCCGGAGTCAAGTGTATTGAGGCGCACGCTTCTGGGTTGCAAGCGACGACTCGAACGCTTATTCCTTGGTCTTCAGCTTGGCCTTATTCTCTTCGATGAAAGTCTTCAGATTGTCGACCTCGGAGAAAAGTCGAATCCATTGCTCCTGGTATAGCGTGACGGGAAAGCGTCCGAGTCCATAGACGGATACGCCTCCCTTCTCAGACACCTTGAAGCTGATGCCTTTCTTGTCCTGCGCTTCGCGCGTCGCTTTCTGTTTCCGGAGATGTTCCAGCTCATCACGTTCGGTGTTTGTAAGTTCTGACATGGGTTTCCTATCTATAATAATCTAATCTACCGGTACAGAACGACTCTCCAGCATGCGCCGATTTCGGTGCATTTCGCAACTTTCGGGATCCCGATGCACTTTACTTGAGCGCCGCCATCCTGACGATCCCTTCGCCCTCGCGGATGACCACAAGTTTATCCGCCACAACGTCGCGAAAAACATCCACTTTGCCGGTGGGCCAACGGACTTCCACAG
>JANYCV010000479.1 GCA_025360145.1 Acidobacteriaceae bacterium | reverse complement strand
AGCGTCATGGGCAATTGCATTCCCAACCACTGCGCCGTCAGCGCTTTCTGTTTATCGCCGCGCACCAAAGTCATCATCCCGGCGCCCATCGCGTGGCGTTCAATTCCGCCGCCGGACGCAAGCACCTTCAATTCTGAACTCTGCGCCGCCGCATCGGCAGGCGCCGTAATTGTCAAAATGGTACGCGCTCCGCGAAACCCCGCGCCCTCAGTGAAAGGACTCTGCGCCGCCGCCTCGGAGGGGACATGCCCGCCCGCCACAACAAACCCCGGCGGCAGATTAGGAATGGTCACACGAATCGGCCCATCGAACCCCCGCCGCTGAATCTGCACCGCCACCGATGCCGTCCCACCCATCGGAACATTCACGAACGGAGTAACAATCTCAGCTACAAAATCCGGAGCGTGACGCCGCGCCTCTAATCGATAGCCGAACGACGGACCGCCGCGGCCCAGCACATCCTCCACCGCGACGGTGATTTCCTTCACTCCCTCCGGCACGGTAAACGGCAATGTAGGATCCGCGGTAGCGATATCGTCGCGGGAGAAAAGCTTCTTGCCCTTGGCATCGAACACAGTCAGAATCGCATCGAGTTGCGAGGTGCCCAGCGAGGCCGCGGTCAATTCCAAAACCCACTGCTGCCCTGGCTGCACCGCGAGCGTATACCGGTCTATCTCGCCGGGCTTGGAAATGCGCCCGTTCATGATGACATCGGGCTTCAACATTGCAACGCCAGCCGGCTCCATCTCTTCCGGCTTATCGCTGACAGCCAACACCACAGGCAACGCCGCCGATCCCGGAAGAGCAACCTGCTGGAACAATCCAGCGCTATCCAGCTTCTTGGCAAACTTCACCGGAGCGGTCAAATTCCCGCCTACGAAGCTGATCTCCAGCGGTTCGCCTCGCCGGCCGCCCAGCGGAAAGATGCCATCCGCAAACGCAAACGCGCCAATCTTCAAGCGATAGAAGTTCTGCACCTGGTCGCTATAGCGCGAATCCCGTACGCGTACGCGATAACTCCCAGCCTTAGCAAACTTCACCTCAACCCGCGAATCCACGCCCAGCCCGGCAGCGTCATCGTTTTGCGCCAGTACTTTTCCGGCAGCATCCAGCACTTCCAAATGCGGATCAATCGCCGACCCGGCCCGCCGCGCCTCCACTTCAAAAACCAGCTTCTCGCCGACCTTCGCATTGAAACTGTACACATCGATATCGGCCGCCGTCAGAGTGCCATTCACCACCACCGGCACGGGCAAAGCCTCAGCGGTTTCCACGGTGCCGTTCCCCGGCTTCGGCTGTTCCATCTCCTTCTCTTCCACTTCGGGAAACATCCCCACTGCGAAGAGCATCACATTCGACATGCCGTCTTCATTTGCCACGCGCACCGGATACAGTCCAGGGCGCGCGTCTTTCGCAACCTCCACCAGAACCGCCAGCTCGCCCGCAGTCTTCGTGATCAAACGCGAAATCACGCCAGGGATCGAACTCTGCACTTTCGTCGACGCAGTCAGCCCATCCCCGCGAAAGGAAAGTTGCACCATGGTGCCATTCTGCGCCCCATGCGGATGGATGCCGCGAATCACCGGCGCGCCAAAAGCCGTTGAGAAAGACGCCATCAAGCAAAAGGCGATCATGCCGGTCCATGGCAGCAAAACTATCTGGACCAGACGGCGGGGCAGACGCCCGCGATTGCGCAAGACGCCTTCGTCCCGCCAATTCATATCAACGCGCACCGGCCACCTCCCGCTTCTGAATCGGAACAGGCACAAACGATTTCGCCATCTTCCCATCCAAATCGTACATTCGAACGGTCCCATCGAAACCCGCCGTCACCAAACCCTTGCCGCCAGGCTGAAACACAATGGAATAAATGCCGCCGGAGTGCCCGCCACACGCCCCCATCCGTTCGCCAGTATCCAAGTTATAGACCCGCACATCGCCAGTCTCGCTGCCTACCGCGCCATAAAGTCCATCGGCGCTAATAGCCACCGCCAGAATCGGCCCGTCCTGCTTTTCAAACTTGCGGATCAACGTAGAATCGTCGGCAATGCGCATCGCCCGCGGCCTATCCATCCGGTAAAGATAAGGCACCCGCTCCTGCCCGCCAATAAGCACCCAGTCCTTCTTCGGATGCCGCGCAATCGCGGTCAGGGGCTCCTTCAGCAGATTGACGTTCTCAATGAACTGCCCGGTATTTGCATCGATCAGCTTAGCCGCCCGATCGCGTCCGACGGACACAATCCGCTTCCCATCCACGCCAAACACCGCCGCATAAACCCAGTCTTCGTGATGATCCATCTTGCGGATCTCTTTGCCGGAAGCTAGATCCAGCATGCGAACGGACTTGTCCACAGCACAAAGCACAATCTTCGTCCCATCGGGCGAAAACGCCGCGCCCGACAAAGTATCGTTCGTCAGCATCACCGACTGCCGCTGTTTTCGCGAAGCCACATCCCAAATTTGCACCTCGCCAAACCGCCCAGGATCGCCGCCCACCCCCACCAGCGTTGTGCCATCGGGCGAAAACGCCAGCGTGTGAATGCGCTGCGAAAGCCCCTGCAAACGGGCCTGCAAGCCGCCGGTAGCATCGTGCAAGAGGATTTCCCGATACCCGGAAATCGCCAGAATCTTCCCGTCCGGCGAATAGGCCAGTGCGGTGATCAAAGGTGGCGCATAGTAAACAGCGGGCTTCAGCTTGGTGAGGTCCAGAATCTCCGAGGGCGAATCGTTCTGAGCGCCCTCCAAAATCCAGCGCTTGAAAAGGTCAATCTGCCCGGCAGCCAGCGGCTTCCCGCCAAACGGCATCTGAGGCGAAGTCTTGCCTGTCAAATAAGCGACAACCACGCTCTCATCCGGCTTGCCCGCGACGAACGCGGCGCCCTTCCGCCCGCCCTTCAGAAACCCGTCGTACGAAGTAACCAACAGTTCAGACTGCTTGCTGGCAGGCTGATGACAAGCAGCACATTGCCGCGCCAGAATCGGACGGATCTGTTTCTGAAAGCTAACCGGATCTTCAGCCATCAAGGGCAACGCCAGCAACACCAACCAAGCTTTTGACATAAGATTCAATCCAGCGCCGCCCCCGTAGCCATCCCAACAAACGCATTCCGCTCATCGCTACCACCTTCGCGCTGAATCATGAATACGCCAATCATATCCTTCTTAGGATCGATGAAACAGTAAGTCCCATACCGCCCCCCGTGCCCGTAGGTGCCCACCGACACACCCGGCAAAGTCCCCGCCGCATCCCGCACTACCGCCCACGCAAGCCCATACCCCATTCCAGGACCATTCGTCGCGAGATCACCCGTATGAACCTGCGTCATCGAATCCACCGATGCCGGCGACAAAATCCGCACGCCCTGATACTGCCCGCGATTTAGCATCATCTGATAAAGCACGTACAAATCGTAAGCCGTCGAATAAATACCACCCTCCGGCAGTGGATACTTCGCCCCGATCCGATACTTCATAGCCCCTTCGCCCAAAGGATCGGCCGTATACTTCACCGTCTTCGCGTTCTGCAAAATATAAGCGGTAGGAATCCGCGAATACTTCTCCTTCGGCGGATAGATGTAGGTGTCCTTCATGCCTAACGGATCGAAAACCCGCACCTGCAAAAACTTCTCGAACGGCATCCCGGAGACTACCTCAAGAATCCGCGCCAGCGCCGCGATGCCGCCATTGCTGTACAGCCATTTGCTACCCGGTTCAAACTCGAGCGGCTGCTGCGAGATCACCAGCACCGCCTCAGCCAGCGTCTTATGCAGCGCGCCATGCAATTCGCCAATTCCCGGCGGCGGATTCGTACTCATCCCCGACGTATGCGTCATCAGATCCCGCACGGTAATCGGCCGAAGGGGCCGCCGCAGCGCGCGGGTCTTCTCCCCGTCATGCGATTCGATCACCCACATGCTGCGAAACTCCGGCAGATATTTCTCCACCGGATCGGTCAGCGCCAGCCGCCCCTCTTCCACCAGCGTCATCGCGGCAATCGCCACCACAGGCTTGGTCATGGAGTGAATTTGAAAGATGGCATCGGTCTTCATCGGCGTGTCTTTCTTGTCCAGATCGGTGAACCCCGCGGCATCCAGCGCGGCCACCACGCCATGCCGCGCGACCAGCGTCACGCTGCCGGCGATAGTTCCCTGATCGGCGAAAGCCTTCATCCTTGCCGGAATCCGCGCCAGCCGCTGAGGATCAAGCCCGGTCTTAGCAGGATCGGTAACAACGGGAGGCGGCGCGGCAAGTAGCCCGGAAACGCAAAGTAGAGCCGCCAGCATGGAAGAAATTCGCATGCCGCTATTCTACATTCATTGAAGCCCGGCCATTCAGGCAGGACCTTCGTCTCGACACCACCGCCCGTTCCTGAATCATTCGCCACAGTATCATCCACTCTATTTGGCATCCCGCTACCAACAACCGGGCCGACAGGCCCCGCATGTCACACATGATAAAATTCTTACACGCAAAAGGTCCGCTGCTTTTGGGGAGCCAGAACCGTAATTCACGACGAGAAATACGCACTTTTCCCGGCGATGTGGATGTGCGCCAAAGGAAATCAGGTATGAAGACACGAGTGATCCTCTTACTGTCGCTGCTGTGGACCACCCTCCCCGCGCAGATAGCAGGACCGAACGAACCGCGGTACACCGGCGACGGCCAACTGATGCGGCCGGACAAGTACCGTGAATGGGTTTATCTCAGCTCAGGCCTGGGTATGACATATGGACTTGTCGAGACGGCGGTGGCGAACGCATTTCCTGAGCGTTTCGACAACGTCTTCGTCACTCCAGAAGCTTACAAGGCGTTTCTCCAAACTGGCACCTGGCCGGACAAGACCATGTTTGCCCTGGAAATCCGCTACTCCACCACGAAGGGCTCGATTAACAAAGGAGGCCACTACCAGGAAGGCATCGCTGCACTGGAGATTCACCTTAAAGATCAAAAGCGGTTTCCATCCAAGTGGGCGTTCTTCGGATTCGGCACCGCCGATCAGACCGCCAAGCCGTTCCCTGCGAATTCGGCCTGCCAAACGTGCCATGCCAAAAACGGCGCGGTCGACGAAACGTTCGTGCAATTTTATCCGACCCTGCTTCCGGTCGCCAAGGCAAAGGGAACGCTCAAGCCATTGACCGGCAATTAGACGTGACGGTCGCGGAATAAAGCGCGGCTTTCGAGGATGCGAATGGAGGATCTGACAGCTTCCGTAGCCGCGTTGGCCGTGGCTGCGCCCGCGGCCAGTCTTGGCTTCCACCGCGATCGTTCCTTTGCTCCAACCATACTCATTGTCGTCGCCTCATACTATATGCTGTTCGCTCTTATGGGTGGCTTCGGACGGACCCTTGTGATCGAAATCTTTGCCGCGAGCGGGTTCTTGCTGTTGGCCGTACTCGGCTTCAAGACGAATCCGTGGCTGATAGCGGCTACCATGCTCGGACATGGAATGTTTGACTTGCTCCATCATTTCTTAATAAGCAATCCTGTAGTGCCGAATTGGTGGCCCGGCTTCTATCTGGCATTTGATGTGCTCTTTGCCGGATGGTTGGCCGCGTTACTTGTCCGGCGCTCGCATCCGTCCCTTACCGCAACCTATCCTCGTCATTCGGGCAGTCCGCCGGTAGCCTCGTTATGACGCGCTCCGGTGACTAAACCCTCAAGCACAACCCCCGTGGGCGATTGATATGTCGAACGCTACTGCCTTCCCGCATTCTTCATCGACGGGAATCGCTTCCAAATCGAACCGAAGGTTACAGCGCCTGGTTCTCGCTTTGGGCCGCCGTTTGTCGTCAGCATCACCCAGGTGCGATGGTGTTTCGCCAGCCGCGGCCATGGCAATTTCCTCCGTACAAAGTTTACTCCCTTGCCGCCCACGTTTCATAGAGATAGAATCAGGACATAAAAGCCACTGCCCCGAGGAGGGCCGCCAGCAATGATTCGTTTAGATTCCGATCGTCCCGTTGAATTTTGCGACGGCCTACGCCGCAGAGATTTTCTGCACGCCGGCTCTCTCTCCATGCTCGGCCTGGGCCTCACTCAATTCCTCGGGCTCAAAGCGCAGGGCGCAATCGATCCGCGGAAGGACGTCAATTGCATCTTCCTGATGCTAGTCGGCGCTCCCTCGCAACTCGACACCTGGGACATGAAGCCGAATGCGCCCATCGAAATTCGCGGCCCGTTCAAGCCCATCAAGACCAACGTCCCCGGCATAGAGATCTCGGAAAACTTCCCCCGCATGGCCACCCATGCCGACAAGTTCTCCATCGTACGCAGCATGTACCACACGGCCGCCGCCGTGCATGATACCGGCCACCAGATGATGCAGACCGGACGCCTGTTTCAGGGCGGAATCGAACACCCTCACTACGGCTGCGTGCTCAGCAAACTCAAAGGACCGAAGGGTGACGTCCCCGCCCACGTTCTGCTGCCCCGCACCATCGGCAACACCGGCGGTAACATGCCGCACGGTCAAAACGCCGGCTATCTCGGAAAGAGCTTCGATCCGTTCGTCCTGAACGCCGATCCGTCGGATCCAAACTTCCGCGTGCCCGATCTGTTGCCGCCCGACTACCTCTCCGCGCTCCGCGTGGACCGCCGCAAAAACTGGCGTGCCGAAGTGGACAAATCAGTAAGCATGTTCGAAACCTCGCAAGACGCCCGCCTACTTGACTCGACATTCCACCAGGCCTATACGTTAATGTCGTCGCAGAAGGCCCGTGAAGCCTTCGAGCTGCACAAAGAACCGGAAAAGGTCCGCGAAAAGTACGGCATGAACCGCTTCGGCCAAAGCTGCCTGCTGGCCCGCCGCATGATTGAAGCCGGCGTCCGCTTCGTAACGGTGAACATGTTCGAAACGGTATTCGACGAAATCACCTGGGACATTCACGGATCCAAACCGTTCAGCCCGATCAGTTGTTACAAGGATCTGGTAGGCCCGATGTTCGACAACGCCTATTCGTCACTGCTCGAAGATCTGACGGATCGCGGACTCTACAAAAACACAATGGTAACGGCGATGGGCGAATTCGGCCGCACGCCAAAAGTAAACCCCGCCGGCGGCCGAGACCATTGGCCGCAATGCTGGAGCATCATCATGGGTGGAGGCCCGCTCAAAGGCGGACAGATCGTGGGAGCGTCCGACGAAATCGGCGGATCGCCAAAGGATCGCCCCACAAACCCCGGCGAAGTAGCCGCAACGATCTTCAAAGGCCTGGGTATTGATATGCACACCGAGCTACCCGGCTTCGGCGGCCGCCCCATTCCGCTAGTAGATCGGGGCATCGAACCAATAGGTGAGCTCTTCACATGAGATTGACCGATTCCATGAAATTGATCAATTTCAGCCGTGTGCAATTGATCAAGTCCAGTTCCATGCAATTGCCCAAGTTCAGCTCCACACAATTGCCTAATCCCAACCCTGTGCAATTACCCAAGTCCAGCTCCACACGATTGCCTAATTCAAACCCTGTGAAGCTGAATAACCAGAGGTGGGGCGGACGCCCGCGTCCGCAGCTGGCCCCCTGGCCGGCTCTAGCGTTAACACTGATCCTCCCCCTACTGCCAGCCGCCACCCAAGCCGCAACTCTCACAATCTACCCACCCGCGATCGCGCTAACCAACCCAGAATCCCGCCAACAACTAATAGCCGAATCCACCGCCGGGGCCTTCCAACAAGATCAAACCCGTCACTCCACCTGGACCACCTCCAACCCGAAAGTAGTAACAGTAGACGCCACGGGCATTCTCAAACCAGTAAACGACGGCGAAGCCGACGTCACGGCCACTAACGGCGCAGACACATCCAAAGTGCATGTGACTGTCAGCAACTCCCACGCCCCGTTCACCTGGAGTTTCCGCAACCACGTAATCCCGGTAATGACCAAAGCGGGTTGCAATCAAGGCGCATGCCACGGAGCCCTAGCCGGTAAAAACGGCTTCAAACTAACCCTTCGCGGCTACGATCCCGACCTCGACTACGACATGCTGACTCGCCAATCCGTAGGCCGTCGCGTAAGCATGACCGAACCCGCCGCCAGCCTGATCCTCCAAAAACCAACCGCCACAATCAGCCACGGAGGCGGCAAGCGTTTCGCCACAAACTCCCTGGAATATCGCGTCATCGCCGAGTGGATAGCCGCCGGCACGCCTCCCCCCAGCTCCAAGGATAAAGAGGTGGCGTCCCTGGAAATATATCCCAAAAGAGCAATTCTAAAGCCGGGCCAAGAGCAACAGTTAGTAGTCCGCGCCAAATACACTGACGGCACCATAGACGACGTAACCCGCTGGGTAAAATACACCTCGAATAACGAAGGCGTCGCCACCGTGGACGAAAACGGTCTGGTCAAAATGACAGGCAACGGCGAGGCCGCGGTAACACTCTGGTACTCCAGCCGCGTCCTCTACGCCACCCTCACGTCGCCCTACAACAACCAGGTCAACGCGGACGTCTACACCAAATTCACGCGCACTAATTACATCGATGAATTCGTAATCGCAAAACTGAAAAGCCTAAACCTTGAGCCGTCTCCCATCGCCAGCGACTCCGTCTTCATCCGCCGCGCCTACCTCGACGCAGCCGGCATTCTCCCCACCGCCGAAGAAGTAGAACAGTACATCACCGATAAATCGACGGACAAACGCAAGAAGATGATCGACGCTCTTCTGGAGCGCGACGAATACATAGACTACTGGGCCTACAAATGGTCCGACTTACTGCTGGTCTCCAGCAAGAAACTCCGTCCCAACGCCATGTTCGCTTTCTATAACTGGATACGCGACAGCGTCAAGGAAAACAAGCACTGGGACGACTTCACCCGCGAGATTTTCACCGGCACAGGCAGCACGCGTCAGAACGGCGCGCTCAACTATTTCATTCTGCATAAAGACATCATCGACCTGACCGAAAACACCACGCAAGCCTTCCTGGGCCAGCGCCTAACCTGCGCCCGCTGCCACAATCACCCGCTCGAAAAGTGGACACAAAAGCAGTACTTCCAGATGGCCAACATGTTCGCCCGCGTAGGCATCAAGAATGGCCCCGATCCCGGCGACTCAGTCATATTCGCCAAGACCTCCGGCGACATCAATCACCCGCGCCTGCTCCGTCCATTGGCACCCACGCCGCTTGATGGCACGCCGCTTTCCATTGAAAGCCAAGCCGACCGCCGCGTGCCTTTCGCCGACTGGCTAACCAGTCCAAAGAACGATTACTTCTCGCGGTCCATAGTCAACCGCGTATTCGGAAACTTCATGGGCCGCGGTTTAGTGGACCCGATTGACGACGTGCGCGCCACAAATCCAGCTTCAAACGAAGACCTGTTCGCCGCCTTAGCCAAGGATTTCGTAGACCACAAGTTCGACATCAAATACCTGATCCGGACGGTGATGAATTCCACTACGTATCAACTGGCCTCGGAAGCAAACGCCACCAATCAGGATGACAAAAAGTTCTACTCGAAGTACATCATCAAACGGCTTCCCGCCGAAGTGCTGCTCGATTCCATGTCGCAAGTCACTGGAGTGCCCACGCAATTCGGAGGCTACCCCGCAGGTACTCGCGCGATGCAGTTGCCCGACACGCAGGTAGTCTCGCAATTCCTAAACGTGTTCGGCCGTCCCGCGCGAAACATCTGCGATTCCTCCGAGCGCTCCTTCGACCCAACCATCAGCCAGGCGCTACACGTAATCAACGGCGACACGCTGAATAAGAAGCTAAGCAATCCCGACGGCTACATAGCGTTACTGCTGAAGCTCGGCCTTTCCGATTCGCGCATCATCGAACACATGACGCTAAGCGCCTTCGGCCGCTACCCCACCGAAGCCGAGAAAGTGGAGCTCAGTGGAATGCTGCAAAAAGCCCGCGGCAACACGCAGAAAGAAGCACGCGAACAAGCCTTGCAGGACATGGTCTGGGCCATGTTAACCAGCAAGGAGTTCATGTTTAACCACTAATATGACTCGATCAATAACAGCCCTGTTTCTGCTAGCCACCGCAGCCCAGGCGCAGTCATCGTTCACGAAAGACGTAGCACCGGTCTTCGCCAAGAACTGTTCCGGCTGCCACGCAGCCAGCGTAAAAATGGGCAGCCTAGACCTGGAAACCTGGCAAGGAATTCAAACAGGCGGCAATCACGGCATCATTCTAGTCCCAGGCAAGAGCAGCGAATCCCGCCTCTACACCATGCTGACCGGCGAATCGAAACCGCTAATGCCGATGGGCGGACCCAAGCTGGCAGCAGGCGAAATCGAAGCCGTAAAGCTGTGGATCGACGCAGGCGCAAAGCCCCCAGCGCCCGGCGAAGCGCCAGTGAAATCACCGGACGCCACGCCATCAATCAAACCGAAGGCACTACTTAATCCGCAAATCTTCGCGCTGGATTACCGGCCCGACGGCAAACTAATCGCCCTGGGCGGATACAAGGAGGTTCACCTAATCGACCCATCCAGCATTCCGTCCCATTTACTGACTGACAATCCACAGCAGAGCTCAATGCAAAGTGTGGCCCGAGGTGGGGCGGACGCCCTCGTCCGCGCGCGACCCCCTGGTCGCGCCCCTCCACTTTCCGACGTAGCCACTCTAACCGGACAGGCAGAAACAGTCCGCTCCGTAGCCTTCTCTAAAGACGGCAAACTGCTGGCAGCGGCCGGTGGCCTTCCCGCCAGAAAAGGCGAAGTCAAAATCTGGGACGTAAACCAACGTAAACTCCTCATCACCATCAACGGCCACACCGACTGCATCTACGCCGTAGCCTTCGCGCCCGACGGCAAATCCATCGCCACCTCCAGCTACGACAAACTAATCAAGCTCTGGGATGTAGAAACCGGCAAAGAGATCCGCACGCTGAAAGATCATATCGACGCCGTGTACGCGCTAGCGTTCACCCCCGACGGCAAGCAACTGATCTCCGGCGCAGCCGACCGCACCGTCAAAATCTGGAACCCCGCCACCGGCGAGCGCCTCTATACATTCGGCGAACCGACCGATGGAATCAACACCATCGCCATCGACCCCACAGGCAAGCTGGTAGCCGCCGCGGGCCTCGATAAAAGCATCCGCATCTGGTCCATTGGCGAAAAATCCGGCAAGCTGCTAAACACGCTAATCGCGCACGAAGACGCCATTTTAAAACTGGCATGGTCCCCGGACGGCAAGACGTTAGTCTCCTCCTCCGCCGACAAAACAATCAAAGTGTTCCGCGCCTCCGACCTGGCCGAGATCAAAACACTAGCCGGACAATCCGACTGGACCTACGCATTAGAATTCGCTCCTGACAGTAAAACCTTCGCCGCCGGCCGCTTCGACGGAACATTCACCATCTACGACACAGTGGCCCCACCGGCCACGGAGAAAGCCGAATGAAACCGATCTTCCTTGCACTAGCGATAACAGCCACCGCCATCGCAGCCGACACCGATTCGCCCTCCGGCAACCGCACCACGCCGCCCACAATCAACGCTGTGTCCCCCAGGGGCATCGCGCGCGGCACCACAGTCGAAATGACAGTGGAAGGCCTCAACTTGGCCAACGCCAGGGCCATCTACTTCGACCGCGCCGG
>JANYCV010000636.1 GCA_025360145.1 Acidobacteriaceae bacterium | reverse complement strand
CAGGGAGTCAATTTCAATCTGTTGGTTCACCGGATTCATAACGGTGGTGAGGAGCTGAAAGAACAAGGCAGAACCTTCACCGTGGTTGGTTTCGGCGGAAGCCACAACGACTTTACAGAAGGAGTGCACTTCCCGGCAATGAGTGCGCAGGGCGCCACGGAAGATACCCGGAACTGTGCGATGTGCCATGTGAATGGCTCCGAACAGAATCTGACGCTGGCCGTAAACAAAGTGACCGACCCGCAGGGGCCGATCAACCCGATCACGCCTATTTCTTCGGCTTGCACCGGTTGCCACGTTTCCCTTCCGGCGGTGTCGCACACCTTGGCGAATACTACAACCATTGGGGAGAGTTGCGAGACGTGCCATGGCAAGAACGCCGAGTTCTCCGTGGCCAAGAAACATGCGCAGTATTGAGGTTGGGATGAGTGTGCCTCTACTCCTTGTGGCCTTCTTCGTGGCGCGCCTGGCATTGGGCCAGGACGCGCCCGCGCCAATCGCGCCAGCCACCTATGTGGGCTCTGAAGTCTGCCAGACCTGCCATGAGGATCTCTTCAACGCGATCTTGCAGAGTCCTCATCAGGCTGTTAACAGCGATAAGAAGCATGGATGGGATGGGAAGACGTGCGAATCGTGCCACGGCCCCGGAAGCAAACACGCCGAATCGGCGTCGGCGGCAGAGATCAAGAACCCGGCGAAATTGGCGCCGGCCGCGGCGGACCGCACTTGCTTGCAGTGCCATTTAAACCAACCCACGCACTCTGGAAGAATTCAGAGCAGCCACGCAAAGAATCAGGTCTCCTGCACCGCCTGCCACCAGATCCACGCCAAGGGCCCGCTCGGCCTGGTGTCCAGGAAGCCCGCCGCCATTAATGAGCAGTGCGCGTCTTGCCATGCCAGCGCGTGGGCACAGTTCCAACGTCCGTACAAACACAGGCTGCCCGAGGGCGCCATGTCGTGCGTGGATTGCCACAACCCCCACGGCAGTTTCCGGCCTTCCATGACGCAGACGTTTGCCGCGAACGAACCAGGCTGCTTCCGTTGCCACACCGACAAACGCGGCCCGTTCACGTTTGAACATGCCGCGGTACGTTTTGAAAGCTGCAATCGTTGCCATGAACCCCACGGATCGTCGAACCCGCGGATGCTGGTGCGGCAGGAAGTTCGCTTCGTCTGCCTGGAGTGTCATACGAATCTGCCGTCGCAAAGCACATCCACAGCCGCCCGTGCAGCGTTGGGAGTAGTGCCCCCGGCATTTCACGACCTTCGATCCCCCCGTTACCGCAACTGCACAACTTGCCACCAGAAAATCCACGGAAGTCATGTGGACAGGAATCTACTGCGATGAAACTCACTCTGCTGAGCGTGCTTTTTCTATCGCCTCTACTCGCCGAAGAACCGGCAACCGAAAAGCCGGCGGCGGCGCCGGAGTCGATGATAACCGGATCGGTTGATGTAGGCTACCGTTGGGTCTCGGGTCCGGCCGGCAGTCTCAATACCTATCGAAGCATCGTCAATCTGGGCTCGGGGCTGAAGTTACTGGGTGCGGAGTTTACTATTGTCGATACCAAAAAGCGGCTGTTTGACCGCATAGAAACCCGCGCCTATAGCTGGGGAGACGATCCGTACACCACCATGCACGTGAACGCGCGGAAACAGCGAATTTACGATTTCAATGCCGACTACCGGAACATCGCTTACTTCAACGCCATGCCGTCGTTTGCCAATCCCTTGCTCTCGCGCGGAAGTCTGTTGAACCAGCGATCCTTCGATACACAGCGCCGCTTCAGCAGTTTCGATCTGGATATTTTCCCGTCAAGAACGATTGTTCCGTATTTCTCCTACGGAAGAAGTTCCGGCTTCGGCGGCGGTGTCACCACGTTCGTTACGGATGGAAACGAGTATCCGGTTCCGAACCGGATCAGGGACTCAATGGAAGACTTCCGCGGGGGCGTTCGTTTTGAATTCCGCCGCATCCACTTCAGTCTGGAACAGGGCGGCACCAGATTTAAGGACGATCAGCAACTGTACAGTTCCGGAATCACCAACGCCGGCAATCGCGAGACGCCATTCCTGGGCCAGACGCTGCTGCTGACCAACCTGCTGCAATCCTACGGAATCAGAGGCACCAGCATTTACAGCAAAGCCGCCATCACGGCGAATCCCGTTTCCTGGATGGATGTCTCCGGCCAGTTGCTTTACAGTCAGCCCCGGACGGACGTTAATTATCAGCAATCGAACACCGGGAACTTCGTGGATCTGCGCAACCTCCTTTTCTATACGAGTCAGCAATACCTGCTTTCGGCCACCGCAAAGCTACCCCGCACTTCGGGCAATATCGGAGTCGAGATCAGACCCTTCCGCCGGGTCCGCATTTTGGAATCGTGGCTTACGGACCGGCTACATACGGCGTCGTCCACGGCACTGCCGGCTCAGTCGGCGCGCCTGGTGACGAATTACTCACAGCAGGAGATCGATGTGCTGGTGGACATGACGGCAAAGCTCACCCTTCGCGGCGGCTACCGCTATGTTTGGGGCGATGCAAGCAGCATTGTGTTGCCGGTGGCCGGCCTGAATGGTTTCGACTCGGGAAAACTACAGCGTCACGTCGGAATCGCAGGATTTTCTTTCCGGCCGGGCTCGAAGCTTTCCGTCAGTGGCGAATTCGAAGGTGCTTCGAGCGGCCGATCCTACTTCCGCACGAGTCTCCACGACTATCGGCGAATGCACGCGCGCGGCCAATACCAAGTGCTTTCCACGCTGCTGCTGGCCGCTGATTTCAGCCTGCTTGCCAATCAAAACCCCGCGGCCGGAGCGCAATACGATTACCTTGCCCGCCAAAATTCGTTGTCTCTGCATTGGACACCGAAAGCGGTCAAGTTCACAATAGATGGCGACTACACCCGCTCGACAATGAGGTCCGACATCTTTTATCTTGTCCCGCAGACCCTGACGCCCGAGCGTTCGTTTTATCGGGACAACGCTCACCTGGCGACGGCGCTTCTCAATATTCCTCTTCCGCCATACCGCGGAATGACCGCGAAACTCTCCGCCGGCGGATCTTTCGTGGTCTCATCCGGAAGCAGACCGGCAAATTACTTTCAACCTCTGATGGGGCTATCTGTACCTGTCGCCAAACAAGTGATGTGGGTTTCTCAGTGGCGCTATTACGGATATAGTGAATCATTCTACGCGTATGAGGGATTTCGCACGCATATGCTTACAACAGGGTTGAAGTTTTCGAGGTAGCAATCGCCATGAATATAATTCGACTCGTTGCCTTCGCCGCCCTGATCGCTCCCGCGGCACTGGTAACCGCCGCGGAACCCGCCGATTCTCAACGCGGCGAGCGGATCTTCGAAACGGAATCGTGTATCCAGTGTCACCGCATTCAGGGAAAAGGCGGCGATGCGGGCCCGGACCTGGGCAAGCGGATCGGCCGGGGCTTCACGCCGGCGATGCTCGCGTCTTCGATGTGGAATCACGCGCCGGTCATGTGGACAGCCATTCGGGCGAACGCGGTCCGCCCGCCTGATATCGACGAACAGGGCGCGGCCGATCTGTTCGCCTATTTCTATTCCGTGCGCTTCTTTGAAAACCCGGGCGACGCCGGACGGGGCAAACGGTTGTTCACGGAGAAGCACTGCGCCGAGTGTCATGGAATCACCAGTTCGAACGCCAGCGGGGCCCCGCCCGTCGTCGCGTGGAAGTCAATTGGAGATCCTGTCGCGCTGGCGGATGCAATGTGGACCCATGGCGCAAGTATGCGCGAGGCTTTCGCCAAGCGTAAGCTCGCGTGGCCGGACCTGACCGGGCAGAATCTGACGGATATTCTGGTCTACCTCCGCAATCAGCCTGAAACCCGTGGACTTCCGGCGCGTTTTGATACTGCCTCGATGCTGGACGGCAAGGGACTTTTCGCCGCCAAGGGATGCGTGGCGTGTCACACCGGCTCCATGGATCTGAATGCCCGATTGAGCGGAAAAACGCTCACCGGCATTGCCGCTTCCATGTGGAGTCACGCCCCGAAGATGGCGAAGGCTCCCATCAGTCTCGCGACCGGAGAGATGCGTGCTATTGTCGTTTACCTGTGGAACCAGCAACTACGGAATACGAACGGAAATGCCGGTCGCGGCAAGAAACTTTTCACGGCGAAGAATTGCGCCGCCTGCCACAACGACTCGTCGTCCGGTGCTCCGTCCCTGGCAGCAAAGAAGGGCTCGATCAGTGCTGTTTCGATGGTCTCCATCCTCTGGCGCCATGGCCCTGCGATGCTTGAGCGAATGCAATCGAAGGGGTTGCGATGGCCCCGGTTCGAGGGGCAGGAAATGCCGGATCTCATAGCGTATCTAAACGCAGGCACGGAAAAATAATCGCCGATGAATCCGAAGTCCGCGCGTCCTGTCCTCGCGTTATTGACAAGCCACTGGATCAGCATCTTCGGCGCCGCACTGGTAACCACAGCCGTCTTCTCCTGGCTGTTTGTGCTGCCGGCTCACGTCCACGGCAACACAAGTAATCCCTACATCGGTCTGTTCGTCTTTATCTTTATCCCAGTCGTTTTCTTCGCCGGGCTGGCGATGATGCCGGTCGGCTTCTTTCTGGCAAAAAGACAGCTTGCTACCGGGCTGCGGGCGGCGCCGGACCGCAAGACGACCATGCGGCGGGTGGCGATCTTTTTTGGAGTAACTACATTCCTGAATCTGCTGATCGGGACCCAGTTCACCTATCGTGCCGTCGCCCATATGGAAACAGTTCAGTTTTGCGGACAGACGTGCCATGTAATGAAGCCGGAGTTCACCGCGCACCAGAACACAGCGCACTCGCGGGTAACATGCACGGGGTGCCATGTGGCGCCCGGAGCATCGGGCTGGTTAGCCAGCAAGATGGCTGGAACAAGACAGTTGATGGACGTGGTGTTCAACAACTTCCCCCGCCCGATCGCGTCTGCGATGGAAAGCAATCGCCTTGTGCCGGCCTCCCAAACTTGCGAAGAATGTCACTGGCCCGAAAGGACGACCCCGGTAAAGGTGCGCGTGATCCCCAGCTTCAAGGACGACGAGAATAATACCGCCTCCCTAACAGTGCTTAGCATGCTGGTGGGCGGGGGCAAACCCGGTGGAATTCACGGCGCCCATATCGGACCCGGTATAGAGATCCGTTATGCGGCCTCCGACGCGAAGCGGCAGAGCATTCCATGGGTCGAATACCGGAATAGCGCAACCGGCAAAACCGTCGCCTATTCCGCCGCGGATGCTAAACCCGAAACCATAAAGGCGCTTCCCACATTTACGATGCAGTGCGTCGATTGCCACAACCGTCCCACCCATGCGTTCGAACTTCCGGAAAGGGCGGTAGATGCCGCGATGGCGGATGGCGGGATACCCGCCACTCTCCCGTTCATCAAGAAGAAGAGCATCCAGGTGCTGAGAACGGAATATACCAGCACAGAGGACGCCAGCGCCAAGATTCCCGCTGCCATTGACGCCTACTACCGGCAGACCTATGCAGACGTCTACGCGAAGCGCTCGTCCGAAATTACCCGCGCTGCGAAGGCGCTGTCCGATATCTATAACCGCAACGTGTTCCCGGATCTGAAGGTCACCTGGGGCACCTATCCCAACAACCTCGGTCATACGGATTACCCCGGATGCTTCCGCTGCCACGATCAGGCGCACTCGGCTCCAGGTGGCGCGGCTATCAGCCAGGACTGTAACGTCTGCCATCAGGCCGTAGCTGTGGAAGAAGCCGCGCCCGAAGTATTGAAGACCCTTGGCGTGGCCGAACATCTAACCCAAATAAAATGAGGAAAGACTTTTATTTTTTTTCGAGCGATCTGAATCAGATGCCGGGTGAAATAGCGGAACCAGTGGGTGTAATGTCGCAACTGCCCAGCGGCGCGAAGACCGGCGATCGATACCCTGGGCCTTTTGTATTTGGCCACAGTCGTGCTAGATCTACGAAGAAGTCTCAATTTGAGAGGTGCTAATGGAACATCAGCGGCGAGCTCTAGTGCGCTGGCTGTTAGGAACCGGGGTCGGCGCATCCATTGCGTCGTTCCTCTATCCTGCGATTCGCTTCATGGATCCCCCCGACATCCCCGAAGCCCCGGTAAATGAAGCACCCGCCGGCAAGATTCAAGATCTCAAAGCCAACAGCGGAAAAATCGTCAAATTTGGCAGCCGGCCCGTTCTGCTGGTTCGGGTTGACGAAAGCGAATGGCGCGCATTTTCCGCCGTCTGTACCCATCTGAACTGCACGGTTCAGTTTCGCGACGATACGCATCAGATCTGGTGCGCCTGTCACAACGGCTTGTACGACCTGCACGGCAAAGTCATTTCCGGACCTCCCCCCGCGCCTCTGGAAGAATACACCGTTCGCCTGCGCGGTGATGACGTGGTTGTCGCGCGGAGAACGTAACAGTATGCCAACTGAGCCGGTAATACCTACGGAAAGCGAACCCGGTTGGTTCGACCAGCGCCTGGGCCTGGCTTCCCTGCGTCGACTCATGGGGCACAAAACGGTCCCGCTGCATTCCGCGAGCATCTGGTACTACTTTGGCGGCATCACGCTATTTCTTTTCGTCATCCAGGTGCTAACCGGCATCCTGCTGCTGCTCTACTATCGGCCCACCACCACGGAAGCTTACGAGAGCGTCCAATTCATCATGACGCGCGTGAAGTTCGGATGGCTGGTGCGGTCCATCCATAGCTGGTCGTCAAACCTGATGATCCTCGCGGCGTTCATTCACATGTTCAGCGTCGTGTTTCTACATGCGTACCGGAAGCCGCGCGAAGTCACTTGGCTCAGCGGCATCGCGCTGCTTGGATTGGTGCTGGCATTTGGATTCAGCGGATATTTGCTGCCTTGGAATAAAGTGTCCTATTTCGCGACGAAAGTTGGGACGGATATGGCCGGGAGCGTGCCCTTCATCGGTGCTTATATGGCGCGGTTCTTAAGGGGCGGAAATGATGTCGGCGGAGCCACTCTCACCCGCTTTTTCGGGTTTCACGTCGCCGTTCTTCCTGGCCTCATGACGCTCATGCTGATGGTCCACCTGATCCTGGTGCAGATGCACGGCATGAGCACGCCACCCTGGGTCAGGAACTTACAAGCCAGACAAATGCCGTTCTTCCCCAACTTCTTCTTGCGGGAACTCATGGCCTGGTATGGGGCTCTGGCAGTACTGGGCGCCTTGGCGGCGCTGCTGCCATGGGATCTGGGCGAAAAGGCGGATCCGTTCTCCTCCGCGCCGGCGGGCATACGGCCCGAGTGGTATTTCCTGGCCCCCTTCTACACGCTCAAGCTCATTCCAAGTCATGTCTGGCGCGTGGAGGGTGAGCTGGTGGGGCTGATCGGTTTCGCGCTGCTCGCGTTCTGGTGGGTCGCCCTTCCCTTCTGGGCATCCACGCGAGACGGTTTGGGCCGAACCAAACTGGTTACAGGAGCCGGTGTGCTGCTGATCGCTTATCTAGTCACTTTCTCCGCACTGGGGTACTGGCGATGAAAACATCATTTGCATTGTTGCTGTTCGTGCTTTCAGCGATAGCTAAAGACTCCTGCCTGGAATGTCACTCTGCGCTCGATGGCAACCTGAAGACACCCGCGGTTCGTTTCAAGAACGACATTCACGCCCGAGCCGGATTCCAGTGCACGGATTGCCACGGCGGCGATCGCACGGTCGACGATCCCGAACAGGCCATGAGCAAGGCAAAGGGCTTCGCCGGCCACGTTGCCCGCACTGCCATACCGAAGCTTTGCGCGCGTTGTCACAGCGATGCGGCTCTGATAAACAAATTCAAGCCGCAGCAGCGGGTGGATCAGTTGGCGCAGTATTCCACCAGCGTCCACGGCAAACGATTGGCTGCGGGCGATGAATCCGTGGCCACCTGCATCGACTGCCACAGCGTGCATGATATTCGCGCGGTTAAGGACGCCCTGTCACCTGTATATCCCTTGCGATTGCCTGAAACGTGCGGGCGTTGCCATGCCGACGCGAGCCACATGGCAGGCCACAAACTGGACACAACGCAACTGGCACAATACCGCGCCAGCGTACACTGGGACGCGCTGTCGAAAGGCGACCTTTCTGCGCCAACTTGTGCTTCCTGCCACGGCAATCACGGCGCCACGCCGCCCCAGGTCACTTCCGTGGCGGCGGTCTGCGGCACCTGTCATGCTTTATTGGAACAGCTTTACAGCAAGAGCCCGCATCAATCCGCGTTTGCTTCTATGGGAGTGGGCAGTTGCACGGTCTGCCACTCTAATCACGAAATCAAAAAGCCCTCGATTAAGATGCTCGCCGGCGAAGGCGCTGTATGTTCGCAGTGCCATGACGCATCTTCGGCCGGCGGATCGGCCGCAGTAGAGATAGCAGGTCTGATTAGCGGATTGAGCACTGCCCTGGACAAGTCCGATCTGACCCTCACCCGCGCCCGAAACTCAGGGATGGAGGTTTCCGAGGCCCAGTTGCGACAGATGGAAGCTCGTGAATCGCTGGTCAAAGCGCGGGTGGCGGTGCATGCGTTTCAGGTTGCCGCGGTTAAGAAACCGGTTAACGAAGGCTTTGCTCTTGCTGCCGAGACGCAACGCGCCGGTGAAAGCGCCCTGAAGGAGCGTGACACCCGCAGAGTCGGGCTGGGAGTCGCGTTGGTTTCGATTCTACTTGCCATGACTGGTCTTTGGCTGGCGATTCGATCGCTGGAGGCCAAACCACCGGAAAGCGAGAAGTCGATTGGGAGGTGAATTAT
>JANYCV010000202.1 GCA_025360145.1 Acidobacteriaceae bacterium | reverse complement strand
GCGGACAGCGATTGAGGGCTTGGGGGAATCATGCGACACCCCCAGTCTGCTCGCCCGCAAGCGTCCGTAACGGCCGCGGCATGGGCCGATTGCCTATCAGAATCCGCGGGTCGAGATAATGGGCCCGGGCAATGGCCTGGTGCTGGACGTTTCCTACGTGCTCTCCAAGATGTTCACCAACTCGGACTCCATGTGGGGCAGCGGGAGCGCCATGGACCAGTACAACCGGCGGCTCGATAAGGGACTTAGTGGCACCGACGTGCCTCATCGCCTACTCTTCACCGGTCTCTATGAAATCCGCGAGTTCAAGACGCATCGCGCCCTTAATCTGCTGGCTGGCGGATGGCAGCTTGGGGTTTACATGAACGTACAGTCGGGCGCCAACTTTACGGTATACGATTCCGCGAACACGACGAATGGCTTCCCGGCGGGCACGCTGCGTCCAAACCTGGCGGGCGACCCGCGGCTGAGCTCCGGCAGTACGCTACAGCGGTTCTTCAACATCGCCGCGTTCGCGCATCCGCCGAATTTTCAGTTCGGGAACTCGCCCCGTTCGGTGTTGCGCGGCCCCGGCAGCAACGTGGTGGACTTCAGCGTCGCCAAGGTGTTCCGGGTGACGGAGCGCTTCGAGACCGAGTTCCGCGGATCGTTCTTCAACGTAGGGAACTTCGCGAACTTCGATATTCCCGGCCACACTCTGGGGAACGCGGACTTCGGCATCATCAGCTCGGCAAGACCAGCCAGGACAGTACAATTGGCGCTGAGGCTGATCTTTTGAACGAGGACGTACCGTGAACCCTATTGAATTGATCGTCAATAGGACATATGTGTTATCCTCTATGGAAGCAGATGGAAATTCTTGCGGGATTCTTGATCGCCATGGCGATCGGCATGACAGGCATCGGCGCGGGTAGTATTACCGCACCGGTGCTGATTTTGTTTTTCGCCCAATCCACCACACAAGCCGTTACGATCGCGCTGGTATTTGGAACTGTGGTGAAGTTGATTGCGGCGCCGATCTATTTTGCCCGCGGACATATCAACTTTCGCATTTTGGGATACCTGGCAGCCGGCGGACTGCCCGGCGTACTGTTGGGGAGCCTGCTGCTGGCATCGATGAACAAAGCGTCGATGAACGAACCGGTGTTGATTCTTGTGGGGTTCACCATTGTGTTTTCAGCGGGTGCGACGCTGATGCGCGGGCTGGCGAACCGTGTAGTTTCAAAGCCGATCGCGGGCAAGTGGCTTTCGTGGATAGTGGCCCCGATCGGACTTGAGGTTGGATTCTCTTCGGCTGGCGCGGGCGCTTTGGGTTCGGTAGTGCTGATGCGGTATACCGCTCTGTTGCCTGCACAGGTGATCGGCACGGACCTGGCATTTGGACTGTTGCTTTCGATGTTTGGCGGCGGTATCCACGTTGGTATGACCGGGCTGCCTACGGCGATTCTGATCAAGTTGCTGATCGGCGGGATACCGGGTGTGCTGGTGGGAACGCAGCTTGCCACATCGATGCCGCCTAAGAAACTCCGCTTCGCGCTGTGCCTCTGGCTGCTGTATGTGGGAGTGCAGCTTTCCTATCGCGGCATCTCAGGCATTGTGGAAGCGAAAGCAAAGGTTGGGCAATCGCAGCAGGCGGTTCCGGCCCGATAGCGGCCAGCGGAGGATGGGTTCCCGCTGCCAGTTTCGAGAATGCGCTTTCCACCCATTTCGAGGGCAGTTCGTCAATGGTCGCGCGTACGTTCCTGCTACCGGTTGGAGATCTGCTTCGAATCTTTGCGATCGTAGGATTGCTTCAGCAGCTTGAAACTTCCACGCGTGTAGAGCAACACGTCGAGCGGAAAATCCACGCCGGCGGCGGAGCGCCGGGTGGCATCGATCGATAGAACACCGAGTTTGAAGGCGTAGAGAAGCGGGTCCACTATAGTGAGCGCGCGTTCCAGGATTGGCTTTTCGAAGCCGGAATTGCCGCTGATCTGGTAGGGCGTATCGGGACCGATCTCCACCCGGCCGACATTTGCCCGCCGATCAACGAATGGATGTTGAAACGGAGGCCGGCCTGGGGAAGGGCGAGGCCGACTAGTTCGGCGAGCTTCCGCACCTGCTGCGCGTGGAGGTTTACGATCTCGAAAAGGCGATCGCGGGATACGTTCTTTCGCGCAAAAGCTTCCTTGAAACAGAGAAGCACTTTATCGCGCAGCGACCGCAGGCTTG
>JANYCV010000590.1 GCA_025360145.1 Acidobacteriaceae bacterium | reverse complement strand
GACCCAAAGTATGCTTTTTCTTGGGGAATCCTCGGCGAACTTTTGGCGGACGTGCCGACCCGCAGGGACGAGGCGGAAGCTGCATTTCGGCAAGCGATCGAAGTCGACCCAAAGTGTGTTTTTGCCTGGGCCAGCCTCGCCTCACTTCTTCATTTAATCCCGGGTCGCTGGGAGGAGGCGGAAGAAACTCTAAGGAAAGTTATCGAACTGCAACCTAAGAACGCTTGGGCTTGCGTAGAGCTCGGCAACTTTCTCGGGAAGACGCCCGGGCGATTGCACGAGGCGGAGGCGGAGGCGGCATTCGGTAAGGCATTGGAGATCGACCCTGGCAGCAGGTCGGTGTGGAACGCGTTTGGGTTTTTCCTTGCCTGTCACGCCCGGCAGCCCAGCCGGGCAGAAGCCGCTTTCCGGAAGGCGGTCGAAATAGATCCCGACGACACCGGAACACTGCGAAATCTTGGTGTATTACTGTTTTGCGAGACGGAGAAAGTAGAAGAGGGGATACAGTATATTCGTGGAGCCTGTCAACCCAACGCATCCGACTCGAGATCACCAGCCGTAGCAACAGCGATTCTCGCCGCCTGCATTGGCGGATCGGGTACCACGGCGGATCTTATGCCGTCCTTCCTGATTGATTCCGGAAAAGTTTCGTTTTGGTACGAGCTTCTAGAACTGGGCCGGAACTACGCGCCCTTCGGGAAGATACTTCTCCGGCTCTGCGACTTGATTGCGGAGACCGACAGTTCCAACGCAATGGCGCGTCTGCATAGAGCCGTCGCCTTGGCGCAACTCCGCGACTTTCCGCGTGCCGCTGTAGCACTGGAAGACGCCCTGGTGGGAGATCCGATTGAACTGCTTTCCTGGGGAAGGAAAGCGCTCGAGGTCTTCTTCGCCGCCGCGGTTGAGAGTGGCCGGGTCCGTGATTGTCTCGAAGTAATCGAGAAAAAGGAATGGATCGACGCTTGGCGCCCCATCTATGAAGCCTTGAAGGCTGTCGAGGCAGGTTCAGGCAACTACCTAAAACGGGTCGCTGTCGAGATTAGGGAACCAGCTCAAATCATCCTTCGACAAATCGCACCGGAGCTACCCGGTTTGGTGATACCAAACAATTGAACGTAACCATTAGGTATGACCCGCTATCGGCCGTCCCCGCGGGAGAACCCGGCCAAGCCGTCCCAACTATAGTAGGCCACTCGGGCGTTAGCGTGAGACGGCGATCAAGCCTGGCTTGCGATTAAAACTCACCCACCAGCAAGCCGGAGTACCCCATTACTTATTTCTTCTTCTTCCCCCCGGCATCAGCCAGCACAACCGCATCGTCCTTCTGGTTCAGATTGACCGTTCCGATCAACGAAACATCGCCGCCCGACGATATGATCCGCTTGCTGCTGTCCTTGGTGCTGACGAAGCTCACTCCCCGGATCGTCACGAACTTGGCAATCAGTTCCAATGGCACTTTCGCCTGTAACAAAATGATGATCTCAGACTCGGAAAGCGCTCCACCCGCCGGCACGGCAATGTCAGACTTCGACCCTTCCGCCTGTGGCGCCGCTATCGCTGCCTGGGTGGACATAAGGCCCGCGGACAGAAGGCATACCAATAGACCGCGTCTATAAAACATACTCATATTTTCCGTTCTCCCGTCGTTCTTTTCTTATCGCAGACACGGAAGTATAGCATCTTTCCCTTAGACTTTGACCGGCGCAAAAGGGTGGATTTGTCAGCAAAAATGCAGTGATTCGCCTACAGAGGCAGAATTTCCTCGCGCGCCGGATCGAACCGCAATCGCCGCTTTTGCTCATACGCGATATTGCCCAGATGCGAAGCTTGCGCCGACCGGTGCCCAATCAGCACGTCGCCGTTCGGCAGTTTGCGCGACCGCACACAGTCCAGAAAGTTCTCCACGTGGTCGATGGTCTGGTCGCGTTCCGATTTCACAATCACCGGAACAGCGCCCTTTCCCTTAGGCAGAAATTCATACTGGCTGCGTGTGATGTTCAACTTTCCCTCGGTGCCGCACATCTCCACCGCTGCTCCCGTGATGCCGGGCGAAAGCGTCGCCTCAAACGTAGCCGTCCATTCCGCCGGGTATTCCAACAGAACGTTGATCGTATCGGGCGCCGTGCGGCCGTCTTTATACGCGAACACTCCACCCGCGGCGGACGCCGAGATCGGGTTGTCCTGGTCCATGAACATGTGTACGACGTCGATCCAGTGCGTGAACAGATCCGTCACCTGACCGCCGCCGAAGTCAAGGTAAGCGCGGAAGTTGTAATACTGTTGCGGATCCCAGTCGCGCCATTTCACCGGCCCCAGGAAGCGCGCCCAGTCCAGATCGGATGGCCGCGTATTCAGCGATGCGGGCGCCTTTTGCAGATGCGCTCCGTTCCCGTGCCACCAAGTCCGGGCCAGAGTCACTTTTCCCAGCTTGCCGGTCTTCATGATCTCTTCCTTGGCTTGCAGGTAGATCTTGCCGGAGCGCTGCTGCATCCCAACCTGACAAATCCGGTTATTGATTCGCGCCGCCTTCACAACCTCCGGACCCTCTTCCATCTTGAGCGTCAGCGGCTTCTCCACATAGACGTCTTTCCCCGCATTCAGCGCATCGATGGCGATGCGGGAATGCCAGTGGTCCGGCGTCGCAATCAAAACGGCATCCAGCGGCTTCAGCGTATCCAGCATCTTCCGGTGATCGGAAAACGTGGTCGCGTTGATTGCTGTCTGCTTTGCTTTGGCCGTTCGCTCGGCCCAAACATCGCACACACCCTTCACCTCCACGCGATCGGTCTTGACGAACGTCTGCATCACGTAGTTGCCGCGTCCGCCGCAGCCGATAAGTCCAAGCTGCACGCGATCGTTGGCTCCCATCACACGGGAATACGAAGCGGCAGTAACGGCGGCAGCACTGGTGGTTGCCGCGCCGCGAAGAATACCGCGGCGGGAGATGGTGGTGTCTGGCATAAGCGCATTATATATAACCCGCCCCCGTTAGGGTCCGCTATCCTGAAGGTTGGCGCAAACTATTCACATCATCGGAGCCGGACTTGCCGGATCGGAAGCTACCTGGCAGGTGGCCCGCGCGGGCCTGGGCGTCGTGTTGCACGAGATGCGTCCGCTTAAGCAAACGCCCGCGCACAAGACCGGTCACATGGCCGAGCTAGTGTGCAGCAATTCTCTTAAAAGCGAGTCTGAAAACTCAGCGCCTTGGTTGCTGAAGGAAGAGCTTCGCAAGCTGGATTCCCTGGCCATGCGTATCGCCCAACAAACGCGCGTACCCGCCGGCCACGCCCTCACCGTAGATCGCGACCTCTTTGCCGCCGCTATCACCAAAGCAATCGAAGAATTGCCCGGTGTTGAAATCCGCCGCGAAGAAGTCACCGCGCTTCCCACGGATCAGCCGGTCATCATTGCCACCGGCCCGCTAACCAGCGACGCGCTGGCGCAGGAGATCGCCCGCCTCACCGGCGCTAAACGGCTCTTCTTCTACGACAGCATCAGCCCCATCGTCGACGCCGACAGCATAGACATGTCGATCGCCTTCCGCGCCTCGCGCTACGGAAAATCCATTGATGGCACCGACGACTACGTGAACTGCCCCTTCACCAAGGAAGAGTACGACCTGTTCATCGCCGCACTGCAAGCCGCCCAGACCTATGAATCGAAGATCGACGAGAACATTCCCTACTTCGAAGCCTGCCTGCCCATCGAAGAGATCTGCCGCCGCGGTCCCGACACCCTGCGCTTCGGCCCCATGAAACCAGTCGGCCTAACCGACCCGCGTACCGGACGATGGCCCTACGCGGCAGTCCAACTCCGGCAGGAGAACGCCCGCTCGAACAGCTTCAACATGGTGGGCTTCCAGAACCACCTGAAGTACGCCGAACAGGCGCGCATCCTGCGCATGATCCCCGGCATGGCCAATGCCGAGTTCCTGCGCTTCGGCCAAATCCACCGCAATACCTACATCAACGCACCGGCACTGTTGACGCCGACGCTCCAGCTCAGAACACAGCCGCATGTATTCTTCGCCGGACAGATTTCGGGCGTGGAAGGTTATACCGAATCCATCGCCACCGGTCTGCTGGCCGGCCGTCACGCAGTGGAGTTCGTCACCGGTCAACCGG
>JANYCV010000581.1 GCA_025360145.1 Acidobacteriaceae bacterium | reverse complement strand
AACCGCCGCTACCCGCCCCCCAGCGCCCGGTCCATCGCCCGCTCCAGTTCCTCTTTCCCCATCCCCGTGCTGATGAACAACTCCTGCCGTGCCCCCTGGCTCAGCGCAATCGCTTTCCACCCGTTCTGCGTCTGCACCGTCACCCGCACTTTAATCTCGCCCTTCGCATCGCGCACCGGCCGGATCACCCCGGGAATCACCGAACGGATCTCCGGATTTTCCGCCAGCAGCCGCTTCAGCAGATCCCGCACGCCGTCGATGATGCTGTGCTCAATTTTCAGCTTGCCCTGCGCCGTCCGCAGCCTCATTTAAAGCGCTTCTTATACAGGAAATCGATGCCAAACACGCCGTTCTCCTCCCGAATCGCCACCGCGGACCAGTTCCGGTTAATATCCCATTCCACCTTCACCAATTGCTGGTTTGCCTGCGCCAGATTCGTCACATACGTCAGCGTAATATCTTTTGAGATCTGCTGCTCCAGCGTCAACCGCGCCTGTGGCACCGCGTTCACGCCCGTCAACAGCGGATCGATCTTCAGTCGGCTCACTCCAAAAAACCGTTGCAGCCTCCCCGAAATCGGCGCCGCAATCGCCTGCCCAAGCAGCGAATTAGTCGACGAGGACAACGAACTCTGCTGGCTCACCGTCTGGCTGCTCGCCAGCGACGAATTCGTTCCCGGCGCGCGCCCCACCGCCAGCAGCGCGATAATCTCGTTCGATTGCAGCGGCGGGTCCGACCGGTACGACAAATTCAGCTTGTTAATCGGCCCCGAGAAGTTGATGTTCACCGTCACCCCCCTCACCTGCGTCTCCAGGTCCATGTCCAGCACCGGCTCAATCTTCGTCGTGTTGTAGAACGCAATGTTCCCGCGGTTGATCGAGTACTTGTTTCCGAAAAACTGTACATCGCCCTGGTTGACGCTGATCTGGCCTGAAAGCACCGGCCGCACTGCGAATCCTCGGATCCGCAGGTCGGCCTCCGCCTGCAAATCGCTCGTCACCGATGTCATAAACTGCAAATTCGGCACCGTCTCCACATGGATGTCCAGTTGCAACCCGCGCAGGAATTGATTCGGCGTAGTCGGCGTCGCGATCGGAACAGCCGACGCCAGCAGCAGGCTTCCCAGATCCGCCTTCGGATTGAACCCGGCCTTCACAATCGTCACTGTGCCCGCCAGCAGCGCGTGCGTCGACGTTCCCGTCAAACTCACGTTCGCGTTCCCGGTCGTACTTACTCCGTCCCCTCGGTACCGCACGTTGTCCGCGCGGCCCTGCAGCCGGTAAACGATCTCGCCCTTCCCGAATCCCACGAATCCGGTCAGAGCGATCACGCCGCCGCCCGTCAGCGCCGTCAGCTTGTCTGAGATCGTGGCCCGATTGCGGTCGAAGATCACCAGACCGTTCGCCTGATCTATGCCGTTCGGAAAGTCCTCAAGATAGAACGTGGCGTTCTTCAGTTCCAGCCTGCCGCTGATCACCGGCTGGTCAAACGAACCGCGGACCGTCGCGTTCACCGCTGAGTGCCCGGTTGCCAGCAGCCCCGGTTGGTAATCCTGCAGAATGGCGAGGTTCACGTCGCCGTTCACGCGGAAGTCATAGGGATTCTTTGCATCTTTTAAATTCAACGTGCCCGACGCTTCGATATTGGACTCGCGGCCCACCAGATGCCCGCTCACCAGGTGGATCCCCTTGCTATCGGCCATCGCCACAATTGGCCCGGCGTTCCGCAGCGTCAGATCCTGCGCCTGCTTCTTGCCCAGGTTCGCTTTCTGCGTCGAGAACAGCTCCACCTTCGGCAATTCCATTCGCGCCGTCATCAGTTCCGGCTTCAGCGCCGGTCCGGAAAACGTGATCTTCCCCTCCACGAATCCGTCTACCGGAAAGGGGTCCTTGCCCTTCGGCCGGAACAGGTCCTGAATCGTGGCCACCGTCATCCGGGAGAACTCCACTTGTCCGCTCCCCGGATAGTCGCCCGCCAGTTCGAACACGCCATTGCCCTTCAATACGGACCCGCGCAGCTCGCCGGACGCCCCCAGTGTCAGCCTGCCTGACGCCGTCGATGCGTCCACCACGAAGTTCCCTAGCGCCGTGTTGTCCACCACCAGACCCTGCACCGCGAATTGACCGTTCAGGTTATTCAACTGCGGCTTCGCCTTCTCCACCCTCGCGCCGCCGGTCAACCGCAATGTGAACCGCCCCTTCATTCCCGGCCGATAATCCTGCACCGTCCGCACCTGCTCCAGCGTGAACCCTCGCGTGCCCGCGTCGAACAGCAACGTGCCATTCTGGAAGTCGTTCGCCGGATGCCGATAGGATCCGGAAATCGACACCTGCGCCGCGCCCTGCTCCAAAGCTCCGTTCGCAATCTCCACAGAGTCTTTCGAATAGCGGACCTGCGCCCGCAACCGGTCATACTTTTCGCCATACGCGGTTGGCTTGTCCACCAGTGCTTGCATCACAGCCTGAGGCGACCCGTACGTCCCCAGTACTGTAATCGATC
>JANYCV010000478.1 GCA_025360145.1 Acidobacteriaceae bacterium | reverse complement strand
ACAGGCGGGAACTATTCCGCAGCGACTTCGATGACTTCACGGCCCTTGTAATGTCCGCACTTCGCGCAGGCGCGATGAGGAATCTTAGGTTCGTGGCAGTTCGGACAGTCTCCAAGGCCAGGCAGTTTGAGATGGTCGTGCGCCCGGCGCGTCGATGTACGTCTTTGGGAATGTCGTCGTTTAGGATTCGGCATTTACTTTTCCTTTACTAGTTCTCTAAATTCAATTTCACTTCGCGCAAGGCAAGCCAGCGGTCGTCGCCCGGCCTTGCATCACAACTACACAAGGCGACATTTTGATTCTGCCCGCATTGCGGACAGATCCCCTTGCAATCTTCCCGGCAGAGCTTTTGCATCGGAAGCGTTAGCAGGATATGTTCCCGCAACACCTCTTCCAGCTCAATCCCGCCACCGGTATAAAAACTCGTCTCGGTGTCACCTGCGTCGAGTCTAACCTCACCGGGCACGTCTTCACCCGTCATCGGACGGTAGAACAGATCGAACTGCGAATCCATCGGATACCTGGTAGGTTCCAGGCATCGATCGCAATTGCACTCCATCTCCACCGCTAACTTACCTTGAATACGGATATCGGCCAGCGTTTCACTGATTAACTCAGCTTCTCCGTCCACATGAAGCGGACTTACCTGCCGGATCGAAGCCTCAAGGAAATCAATCTCGCCCGCTGGAAAGTCCTTTAAAAAACGGGCCTTCCGAACTTCCAACTCTTTCACACTTAGAAACACACACACCTCAGGCAGCTACTGCAACGGGCGCCGAAAAACAAGTATAGCAGCCTATTCGGCCGGAGGCAGAAACCGGCGAATGCAGAGGTCATAAGCGGCTCCGCCCAGCAGACCACCAACCAGCGGACCCACAATCGGAACAATGAACATATTCGTGCCGTCAGTCAGGCCGTTGTTCCGGAATCCTGCTAGAACAGTGAACAATCGCGGTCCCAGATCGCGCGCCGGATTGATGGCGTATCCGTGCATGGCACCGAACGACATACCGATCGCGACCACCGTCAGCCCAACCAGAACTGGGGCAAGATTCGCCCCCGGCGGCATGTTTCGCTCGTCGCTCAAGGCAAAGATCACCAGAAGCAATATGGCGGTTCCCACCACCTGGTCGAAGAATCCGGCCATGGGAACGTCCGGAAAAGCGGGGAACGTGGCGAATACGCCGGCCGTGTGACTCAAGTCCGGATCGAACTTAAAGAATGCGGGCCGGTAGTTCAAATACGTGAGCGCCGCTCCACAGAATCCGCCCAGGATCTGTGCCAGCGAGTAGGGAACTACTTTCCACCAAGGGAAGCCGCGAAAGGCCGCCAGCGTTAGCGTTACAGCCGGGTTCAAATGCGCGCCGCTGATCTTCGCCGTGAGATAGATGGCCAAAGTAACACCCAGTCCCCAAGCGAACGTGATATTAGTAAACCCGCCGTTCACCATTTCCCCGGGGACTCCCTTCCCAAAGAGGACAACCATGGCGACAACGCCTGTCCCTATCAAAACCAGAACAAATGTTCCAAAGGCTTCAGCGATCAGTTCAGCGAGGAGTCGATTGTTTTTCATAATGGATGGCAGTCCATGAAGTTTACACCATTGCAGGGCCTCACCAGATATATTGTTTTGCTTCCGGCCTGCGATCATATCCATCCAGTACGTGAACCACGCGGAGCTTCTTCAGCTTCGTCGCGGATAACTGCCCGATCGGGATATAGAGAATCTTCTGCCCCATGCGCGTCGCAATGGAGCGGAAGACGGAACGAGGCGGCTTCGCAGCCACATACACAACCAGCTTCTCCACCGAGTAATCGATCCCTGCCATCAACAAACGTTCGGCTTTCGATTCGGCAAACTCGTAATCCGGATCGGTCCACACATCGAACATACGGCGCGGCGGCAGCGTCATCAGGAAACCGCCGTATTCGGCGCGCCCAATGCCGGGGCCGACCAAGTGGTCGAACGGAAATGTAGCGTAAAAGGCCATGTCCGATTCATTCTGATGTTCGCCCAGCCACGTGGTCAGATATTGATATTTATCGTCGCGGTCTTCATCGAAGATCACGATCACGGAACCCGCTTCTCCCGACAGGCGCTCCTGATGCCGCACGTAGATCTTCTTCTCATGCCAGTTGCGGATGGTCTCGCGGAGATCGATCCCGTCGAGCAACGATGTCGTAAACGGCTCGGTGCGTTCCCGTTCCTCGGAAATGAAGCTCTTCGCTTTCGTCTTTAGAAACTTGCCGTAATTTTCGATGACGATGTCTTCCGGCGGGTAGGAGCAGATGGAGTTGCCATTCAACTGTTCGGCCCATTCGCCCGGATAGTTTTCCTTCTTCCGGCGCTTCAGCGCGCTGGGCCGGACACGCTGCTTAAACCGTGGCAGACGCCGGCGCAGACGGAGGCGCTTCGAATTCACCCAGACTTCCTCACCGGAGATGCGGACCGTTTCAAGGTCACTGTCAGTCTGTTGCGCGGGGTACCGATTCGCCGCCTCCCAAACCTCCCATCCGTAGTTGTCGTCGACGATGGATCGCGCGGCCACCGCAAGGTCGAACAGATTCGCCACCAGATCGTTATTGATTCTGGCGAGATTTCTGGTATAGCGCGCCATCAACTGGCGATGCCAGTGCGCTAATTTGTCCCCTGTGCTCTGTTCGTAGTTCTTCTCCGCCGCGCGCAGGACATCGTATTGCACACGCGGCCGGTCGACAATCGCCGCTTTCCCTAAACCTTCCCGAAACTGTTCGTACCGGCTTTGCAGAAAAGGATATTCGATGGTGATCTCCGCCAGGCAATCGGGATGCGGATTCACCAGTTCCACCTGGACGCGCTTCTGCGTGCGCGCCGGTTCGTCTTGCGGAATCTGCATGGCGTCCATCACCGGGTCTAGAAGGTTCAGCGACGTAACAACAAACGTGTTCACCGACGGGTCCGCTCCCTGCAGTTTCCAGGCGATGGCGGCCGCGTATTCGATTACATCCGGAGCCTGCTCCGCCGGCGGATTCAGCCGATAGATCTCCACGTACTTCTCATAACCGATGAAGTGAATCGAGTACGGGTCCGGGGCACTGTCCTGGAGGTGCGGCTTCGCGCCCAGATCGGGTTCGATGAACAGAATATCGGCACCGATCTCACGAGCCGTGCGCAGTGCTTCGACGAATGGATCACACGGCTCCACCGGCACGTAGATGGCTGAGTCATCGTCATCGGCCGGCTCCCCGGGCACCGTATTATCCGGGTAGAGAATCACCGTGAATTGCGGAAGCCGCTCCACGGCGGTGAGATAGGCTTCTTCGAGTGATGCCGGCAGTTCCACAGCCACTACCTGGGGCCGCGCTTCCAGCATGGCGCGGCGCAACTCGATGGCGAATTCAAGACGCCCCGGCAGCACCGGGAAATAGCGGAAGGCGCCGCGCGTCAGGCTTGCCGGGTCAAACGCGCCGGGCATAGCGTGCTGCTTCGTCGCCAAGTGTCTGCTGGATGGCGATGTTGAGCGCTTCCTTCTGCCCTGCGTGTCCGCTGGCCTGCAGCTTCATGGTGAAACGAGCCACATTGATCCCATCGCGAACGGTGTAACGTTCGTCGGCCGAGTGGGCCTGTTGCAGGAAGTCGGTGACGTATTGCAGGATTTCCTCGTCGCCGAAAGGCAGATTTGTCTTGAGGATCAGATACTCCTCCTCGCGTTCCGGAAAATCGATCATGATCTGCGGTTGCAGGCGAGAGTGGATGTATTCGGGAAGATCGAAAGTGGACGCGTCGTCATTCATCGTGGCCACCATACGGAACTCCGGATGGGCTTGGATCTTGATGCCCGCGACAATGGACTCCACGTAGCGGCGCGTATCCAGCAGCGGAGCCAGACTGGCCCAGCTCTTCTCGCTCATGCGGTTTCCTTCATCCAGAATGGCGACGCCGCCGCGAATCATGGCCGTTACCAGAGGCGACGCCACGTATCGCAGCTTGCCTTCACCCTCCAGCACCGGAGTAACTAGAAGGTCTTCGGGGCGGGTGTCCACGGTGGCTTGCAGAATATAGACTTCGTGGCCGATGCGCTTGCCCGCGGCATACGCCATGGTGGTTTTTCCCACGCCGGGCTTCCCCAGCAAACGGGGATTCATTGGAACATCCAGGGGATCGACGATCAGCCACGCGGCCAGCAACTGGCGCATGACTTCTTCCTGCCCTACCCATCGGATCGGCAATTCATCGGGATGTGCGAGATGGAGTTGTACGCCATCAATTTCAACTATCATTCCCTTCAGTATGGACTACTGGGGCCTTTGGTCCACTCATTTGCTATGAATTGTTTGGCTCAGTCAAGCAGCGGACAGCGGACGCCTCCGCCCACATTCGAGCGCTGATTTGCGAGCTTGCCACGGAACACGGCTTATCGATCACCGGCTTGAGTTGCAGGGTCGAGCAACTGCGTAAGCTGCTCAGCGGTCAGCCCGCTTTTGGCGGTGGCAACCTCGCGAATAGTCTGCCCGGTTTCCCAGGCTTCTTTG